>NZ_JACVJJ010000073.1:0-13141 GCF_015711935.1 Candidatus Solincola tengchongensis | reverse complement strand
CCCGGGTGAAGGCCTCCGGGGCGCGCATCCTGGTGACCCCCTGCGCCGACGGGTACGCCCACTTCCGCTACCTCTATCCGCGCATGGGCAAGGAGCTCCCCTGCGAGGTCCTGCATATAACCCAGCTTTTGGAGAGGCTGGTCTCCGAGGGCAGGCTCCGCTTCCGGGAGCAGGTGCCCCTCCTCCTCACCTACCACGACCCCTGCCACCTGGGGAGGATGGGCGAGCCCTATCTGGGGGACTGGAAGGGGGACAAGCTGCAGCGCCCCATGTCCCTGAAGAGGGCGGGAAGAAAAGGGGTCTACGAGGCGCCGCGCAACCTCCTGCGTGCCCTTCCCGGCGCCGAGCTGGTGGAGATGGAGCGCATCCGCGAGTACGCCTGGTGCTGTGGGGCGGGAGGCGGGGTCTACGAGGCCTTCCCCGAGTTCGCCTCCTTCGCCGCGCGGGAGAGGGTGGAGGAGGCCCTGGCCACGGGGGCGGAGGGGCTGGCCACCGCCTGTCCGTGGTGCGTGCGCGTCCTCCGCGATGCCGCGCAGGAGATGGGGGCGGAGATCCAGGTCTACGACCTGGTGGACCTGGCGCTCCAGGCGGCGGGAGTCGCGGAGAAGGAGCGGGTGTGAGGCCGGGGACGGGACACCTCCAGGGGTTTCCTCGCCTCTTGTCCGGCCTTTACGCGGATCGGGGGAAAGGGAAACGCCGCTGAGGATGGAACTCTCCCCGCCGCCGGGCCCAAGCCGACCGGCCGGGATCGCGGCGCGGCGTGGCCGCCCGGTACGGGAGTCTTGAAGGTCGCACCGGGGCCGCATGTTTTACGGAACAGACGCTAAGGCGATGAAGGCGATGAATGCGGGAACGCACGATGAACAACGGCGAAAAGGCTAGGAGGGGGGATTGAGGCATGACCACCGCAACTCTCGAGACCTGGAAAGAGATATCGGAAGCCGCTTACCGGGACCTGGAAAACGCGGTAGGGGAGGAGAACGTCTCCCTTGAACCGGCGGTCCTGGACGGGTATGCCTGGCAACCCACCATCAACGACGACCCGGCCAAGTGGGTGAAGCGGCCCGTGGCCGTGGTGCTCCCCTCCTCCACCGAGGAGGTGCAGGAGGTGGTGCGGGTCTGCAACCGGCACGGGCTGAAATTCAAGGCCTTCTCCACCGGATGGGGGGTCTATTCCGGGCCCACCTACGACAACGTGGTGCAGATAGACCTGCGGCGCATGAACCGCATCCTGGACATCGACGAGAAGAACATGTACGCCCTGGTGGAGCCCTACGTCTGCGGGGCCCAGCTCCAGGCGGAGGCCATGAAACGCGGGCTGAACTGCCACATCATCGGCGCCGGTCCCGCCTGCTCACCTCTGGCCAGCGCCACCTCCGGCTGGGGGGTGGGTTGGGACGGCATCTACATGAGCTACGGGCACCGCAACCTGCTGGGTGCGGAATGGGTGCTGCCCAACGGGGAGCTGCTCCGCGTGGGCTCCTGCGACTCGGGCCTGGGTTGGTTCTCCCCCGACGGGCCCGGTCCCTCCCTGCGGGGGCTTATGCGCGGTTCCACGGGGGCCCTTTCCGGGCTGGGAGTCTTTACCAAATGCGCCTTGAAGCTCTACCCCTGGCCCGGGCCGGGCCGGGTGAACATCAAGGGGCTCCTCCTCGACGCCAAAGCGGAGATACCGGGGAACGTGCGTTTCCATATGTGTTTCTTCCCCGACCGGAAGAGGCTGGCCGATGCCGTGTACCGCATGGGAGAGGCGGAGATCGGCTACCTGGCCACGCGCACCGCGGTCGCCGCCTTCATCTACACCTTCGCCCCTCACCTCCTGCGGCGCATAGCGGGCACCCGCGCCCTGCGGGACGTCTTGAGCAAGGGGACCAAGTGGGTCTTCGTGATCATGCTGGTAGGAGCAACGGAGGAAGAGATCGAGTACCAGGATGCCGTGCTGCGCCGCATCCTGGCCGATCACGACGGGCTCTCCATAGAGGCCATGGGGGTCCCGGCCATCGGATCCATGGTCTTCATGAACTTCTTCCGGGTCACGGCCATCCCCATGGTCTTCCGTATGGGCGGCCTCTTCTCCACCGCCCTGGACCGCAACGACACCTGGGACACCCAGCTGGACTGGGCGGAGATCGGCGAGTCCATCAAACAGAAATGGATCGCCCGAGGCGGCATACTGGACGACCTGGCCGACAACCCCTTCATGGCCCTCTACGAGAGCAACATGTGGGCCCACTGCGAGGAGATCTTCCAGTACGACGCCCGGGACCCCAAGCACCTGGCCTCCCTGGAGCCCATGTTCATCGAGTTCTCCGTGGCAGCCATCGAGAAGTGCATGGAGCCCCTTTCGGCCACGGACGCCAGGCTGCGCAAGATCGTGAGCCCCCTGATGGGCCATTACAACGAGTGGCAGAAGAAGGTCTCGGCCCTGGTGGACGCCAACCGCGCCGCGGACACCGGTATGTACTGCGACGAGGTGGACTTCGATTTCTCCAAGGTTGAGCCGGAGCTGAAAGCCAAGCTGGACCGGCTGGTGGAGAAATTCAAGTGGTCGGAAGACGGCCCTCCTTCCTGAGGGACGACACACGGACAACGAACGGAGTGCCGTCCGCGACCCCTTCCGGCCGGGAAAAAGGCACCGGCGCGTGCGCCGCGGAACAAAATGGCCGGGGGACGCCAGGAAACGCAACTGGACCATCCGGCCGGGGACTCGACGGGCGAACGCCGGGACAGGGGTTGACAAGGAAATAACGGTACGCCCTTGTAAAAACGTTCAGCGCACCTCTCACGGCCTGCATGCCGCAACTCTCGCAGCACCAAAACCCGCCGGAGCCGGGAAGGCTCACGCTGCGCGTAGCGCATTCCCGTAAAGGCGCGGGAGACGCGCGAAAAAACCGGCTGCCGGCCCGGTTCACGTACCGCGATCCCGGAAAGGCACGGGATGAACGCTCTCGTCGCCGTTCTCTCCGCAGCGGCAACCGCCGGGGGAATGAGGCGGGCGTCGCGCCGCACGGGGGAAACGCGGGAAGGGGCGATCCCGGCGGTCTACGCCATTCCGGCGCCGGAGTCTGCGCTCTCCGGGGCCGAGGGGGTTTTTCCGACAAGATCGGCAGCGAGCCACATCGAGCCAGGGAATCGGGGACAACGGCGGGGACGCGATCGCAGGGCTTGCGGATGAGGGCACAAGGAACGGGAGCGGGAGATCGAGGAGACCCGCCAAGGCGGAGGCCCGCAGAGGGGCATGAATCCGCAGGGGGACGAGTACGTTTTCGGACCGGTAAACGGACGGGAGACGGCAATCGGTAAAGGCTGATGGCGAAGACCCTTTGAGGGAGGTGACTGCGGATGGAGAAATGGGACGTGGTGGTCGTGGGGGCCGGACCCGGCGGCTCCTACGCCGCCAAGACCGCGGCCGAACTGGGGCTGAAGACGGTCTTCTTCGAGAGGGGGCGCAGGCCGGGGGACAAGAACTCCTCGGGATGCGGTCTGGGGCAGCGCTGGTGGCGGGACTTCCCGGAGATCATGGAGGCCCTGCAGGGGCTGCCCTCGGTGCGCAAGGTGGAGATGGTGGTCATAAACCTGGTCGACGAGAACAACCGCCTACGCTACCGCTGCGGGACCACCGGCTCCGACCTCTGCGCCAACCGCTGGCCGCACGGCATGGACGGCATCAGCATCTACCGCCGCGACCTGGATCCCTTCCTGGCCGACCTGGCGGTGAAGGCGGGCGCCGAACTGCGCACCTCCACGCTGGTCAGCGACGTGATCATGGAGAACGGCCAGGTCAAGGGGGTGCGCACGGAGAAGGGGGAGCCCATCCACGCCGAGGTGGTCATCGCCGCAGACGGCGCTATGTCCACCATGGCGCGCAAATCGGGGATGCGCAACCGCTGGGGGGGCGGCTGTACCCTGGTGCCGCAGCTGGACTTCTCCGCCGACCCGGACAAGATGGACGACGTCATCGGCAACGCGGAGTGGGTGTGGTTCGGCGCCCTCTACGGGGCCTACCAGGTGAACTTCCGCGACGGTTTCCACATCGGCGCCGGACAGTGGCTGCGGGAGGACTGGGACGAGAGGCCCACGGACATGGTCAAGAAGGTGCTGCAGTTCCCGGCCTTCCAGGCCATGTGCCGGGCGATAGACGCAAAGCCGCGCGAGTACCAGGCCCACCTCCTCCCCTGGCTGAAGAAGCCCCCCAAGACCTACACCGGGGGCATGCTCCTGGTGGGGGACGCCGCGGGCTTTCCCTGCCCCCTGGAGGCGGAGGGGATCTGGCACGCCCTCACCTCGGGCAAGATAGCCGCCGAGACCGCCGCCTGGGCCATCTCCAGGGGAGACACCTCGGAAAGGGCCCTTGCCGAGTACGAGCGCCGCTGGAAGGCCTCTCCTCTGGGCAAGGAGCACGAGTTCGGGCCGGAGTTCGTTGACCTCTGGAACAGCACCATCTTCGACCCCAAGCTCATGGCCCGGCAAATCCAGCTCCTCCTGGAGTTCTCCATGCTCCACCCCTTCTCCGTGGTCTTCGACTGGGGCGATGCGCACATCGACTGCTTCAACCAGCACCTGGAGCACCTCCTGGACCTGGCCCCGCAGTTCTCCGACTTCGGCCGCACCTACCTTGCACCCCTGGCGCGGGGCATCTGGCCCAAGAACGTGAAGAGGATCCTGCTTTCCGTGAAGCCCAGGATCCCGGTGCTCAACAAGCTGCCGGACAACACCTTCCTGCGCCTGGTGGCAAAACTTTCCAAATCGCTGGCGCCCTACCTCGACCCCACTGTGGACCAGGAGGCTCCTCTCCCCCGGGAAGTCTTCGAGAGGAGCAGGGCCGGGAAGAGGTGAGGATGGACGGCGTTCGGAATGGCGCGACGAGGAGGTATGGGAGATGGAGGAGATGAAACTGGACTTCACAAAGCTGGTAAAGAGGGTGGATGCCGACAAGACCGGCGACTTCATAAGCTATGACGAGGGCAAGTGCAACGGGTGCGGGCTGTGCACCATGGTCTGCTCCTTCAACCTCTGGTCGGTGAAGGAGGGCAAGGCCCGCCTGGCCCCTCGCTACCAGGAACTGTGCCTGGAGTGCGCCGCATGCTGGGAGATATGCCCCACGGAGGCCATCGACTTCTCCTACCCCGCGGGGGGCACCGGCGTGGTCATCGAGTACGGATGAGGGATGCAGCGGATGAAGATAGACGTGCATCACCACATCGCCCCGCCGGAATACCGTTCCGCCCTTGCCGCCAGGGGTGTGGAGAGCGTGGGAGGGCGGCCCATACCCGCCTGGGACCCGGAGGAGACCCTGGCATTCATGGAACGGCAGGGCATAGAGACGGCGCTCCTCTCCGTATCCGCGCCGGGCGTGTTCATAGGCGACCCCCCCTTGGCCAGGGAACTGGCGCGGTCCTGCAACGAATATCTCGCCGGGCTGGTGCGCGAGAACCCGCGCCGCTTCGGGGCCTTCGCCGTCCTCCCCCTGCCGGACGTGGACGCCGCCCTGGAGGAGACCGCCTACGCCCTGGAGCGGCTGAAACTGGACGGTGTCGGGCTATTGAGCAGCGTGGACGGCCGCTATATGGGGCACCCTTCCTTTGAGCCTCTCTTCGAGGAGCTGGACCGACGGGAAGCGGTGGTCTTCATGCACCCCCACACACCCGAGGAGGGCGGCGTCCCGGATACCGGCCTTCCCCCTTCCCTCATCGAATTCGTCTTCGAGACCACGCGCGCCGTGGCCACCCTGCTCTTCAACGGCATCCTGGAGCGGTATCCCCGGGTGAGGATCATCCTGCCCCACGCGGGGGGCACCGTCCCCTTCATAGCCCTCAGGCTCAGCCTGGGACAGTTCTGGCCAGGGCTCCAGGAGCAGGTCCCCAAGGGAGTCGTCGCTTACCTGCGGAGCCTCTATTACGACACGGCCCTCTCCGCCGCCCCCTTCGCCCTGCGCTCCCTGCAGGAGCTGGTGGACGATTCGCACATACTCTTCGGGAGCGATTACCCCTTCGCCCCCGAACTGGCCGCCGCGGCGACCATCGCCGGGTTGAACGAGTATCCGGGATTCGACGAAAGGTCGCGTGAAGCGGTATTCAACCGCAACGCCAAGGAGCTCTTTCCCCGCCTGCGGGATAGGGCGCGGGGGTGAGTCGTTGAAATCGGGGCACGGCGACAGGGTTTATTGTGAGTCCCCATTTCTCAGGGCGGGAAGGTGAGGGCCGGTCCGCTTATCCCCGGCGTCCGGAAGCTGGTGCCGACCGCCCATGCAGCATGAACCACGCAAGGCGGAAGGGGACTCGAGCGGTGTACGGAACGCATTGCCGAAAGCGGATCGGGACGATGCGGCGCAGGTGGCATGATGAGGAGAAAGGCGTCCCTTTCGACTCCGGAAAGCTATCGCTATGGGGATCGAGGAATGCCTCTCGGACCTGCCGGGAAGTGAAAGGCATATGGACGGCGGCGATACCGGTGACTGTATGGCGGACGGGACCAGGAGACAACGCACGCCGACCGTGGGCCCGGCCGACCCAAGGATTGTTGTTTACACGCTCGACCCGTCAGTGAAGCGCCGTGCATGTGAAACAACGTGCATATGGAAGAAAAGTGGGCTACACACCCCGAGCTAAGGGATACAGCCGGCCAGAGGATCGCGGGTTCCACGCTCGATCCGCCGGCGAAACGCCGGTCATCTGAAACAACGTCATATGAAAGAGCCGTGGATAACACACGCTGACCCAGGGATCCGGCCAACCCGAGGCTCGCGGGTTAGACACTCGATCGGCCGGTAGAGCACCGTTCATATGCAGGGGCGGAAATCTTGTGGCTGCCACGGCGCGCGTACATCCGTGAAGAAGGGGTGATGAGCGATGTCCCGTGAAGGGGGAAAACTCCTGTGGGTGGACCTCACCGCTGGAGAGATATCCGAAAGCCGTCTGGAGGATGAGGCGCGCCGAAAATTTCTGGGAGGCTCCGGCCTCGCCGCTTACCTGTTCTTCGAATCGAAAGGGTACGAAGCCGACCCCCTCTCCCCGGAAAACCCTCTCCTCTTCCTCAACGGGCCTCTGTCCGGCACCAACCTCCCCGGCTGCTCGCGCCTTGCCGTCTGCGCGCGCTCCCCTCTGACCGGCATCTGGGGCGAATCCAGCATGGGCGGCTCCCTCGCCCGTCAGCTGCGGGGCAGTGGGTACGAGGGTATCTTCATCACCGGGGCTTCCAAGCGGCCGGTCTACCTCCTCCTGACCGAAAGAGGCGGGGAGCTGCGCGACGGCTCCCGCCTCTGGGGCATGGGCACCTTCCAAGCCGAGGAGGCCGTCAAGGCGGAGGTCGGCGACCGGAGGACCGCCGTGGCATGCATCGGACCGGCAGGGGAGCACCTGGTAAAATATGCCAGCGTGGTCAGCAACCGCGGGAACCTCGCGGCGCGGTGCGGCATGGGCGCGGTGATGGGCTCCAAGATGCTGAAGGCCGTGGCCGTGAGGGGCGACCTCGGTCACCGCCCCGCCGACCCCGGAGCCTACGAAGCGGTGCGGCGTAAGGCCCTGGAGAACATCAGGAGGAGTGCCTTCGCCGAGGGCCTCCACCTCTTCGGGACCGCGGGAGGGGTGGACCTCTCCTCGGCCATATGCGACCTCCCGGTCAAGAACTGGCGGGAACCCCGCTGGATCCAGGGGATGGAATCCCTCTCCGGCGTGAACATGGCCGACACCATCCTGGTGGCCAGGCGTTCCTGCTACGCCTGCCCCATCGCCTGCAAGCGCGTGGTGGAGATAAGGGAAGGAAAGTACTCCATGCCGCAGGGCCCGGGTCCCGAGTATGAGTGTGTCGGTTCCCTGGGGTTCATGCTCAAGGTCGGCGACCTCGAGGCCGTGGCCAGGGCTAACGCCCTGTGCAACGATTACGGGATGGACGTCATCTCCACCGGCGGGACGCTGGCCTACGCCGTGGAGGCCTTCCGGGAGGGGCTCATCCACGAGAGCGTCACGGGCGGCATGGTACTGGACTGGGGCAGACCGGACCTCCTCATCGAGCTCATCCCCAGGATAGCCCGCCGCGAGGGCTTCGGCGACGAGCTCGCCGAGGGCAGCCGGCACCTCTCGGCCAATTACGGGGGGGAGGACTACGCCATCCAGGTCAAGGGCTTGGAATGCCCCATGCACGACCCGCGCGCCATCTGGTCCATGGCCCTGGGTTATGCCACCAGCATCCGGGGAGGATGCCACAACCGGGACACCAACCTAGGCCTGGAGATGGGGATGGACAGCCTCGAGGAGATAGGGTTCCCGGCAACCCTTCCCCAGCGCGGGGAGGGCAAGGCCCAGATGACCGTGCATTCGCAGGCCATAGGGGCGGTCTGCGATTCTGCCGTCATCTGCCTCTTCGCCTGGAAGGGAGCGGGCTCCAGCCTGAGCATGCTCAGGGACATGCTCAACGCCGTCACCGGCTACGGGCTCGACCTCGAGGACCTCATGGAGACCGGCAACCGTATCTGGTACCTGAAGAGGGCCCTATGCAACCTGTGCGGGACCACCCGGGAGGACGACCGGGTGCCACGGAGGATAATCGAACCCCATCCCGATGGGGAGGCTCAATTCCTGCTCGGGGCCCTGAACCCCCTCCTCAGGTCGACCAACCGCCTGCTGGCCGGGATCCGGAGCGAGAGGGTCCTCCGCCTGCTGAAGGAGTTCAACCGCCGCTTCACGCTGCGCCACACCTTCCGCATCGTCAGCCTCGCCGGGAAAATCCTGCCGGCGGCCAGGGCCTCCGCCCGCGCGGCGCGCGCTTCCCGATCGGGGGAACCGGGGGGAGGCCGCGTGGAATTCGACCCCATGCTCGAGGAGTTCTACCGGTTGAGGGGCCTGGACGAACGCGGCTTCCCGGAGGCTGCGGTGCTGGAAATGTATGGGCTGGAAGAAATCGCCAAGGTATTGCACGCCGGGAGCGGGGCCGAGGCTCGACCTTCCCCGTAGGCCTGGACCTCCGCGGAAGCGCGCCGCGGCAGGCCATGTGGCTTGGCAAACCGGGCATGCAGGATAGTCCGCCTGAGGACTCGCCTCCTCCCCGTCCCCATTTGATCGCCGTTCAGGCCAGCGGTTACCACCCGCCTTGAAGCAGAGGGGTCCGCTTGCCCGTTCAGCGGACATATTGGGCCACGGTATTGCAGGTGTGCCGGAAATCTCTGGCCTCGAGGAGGGGCCCACGACCAGTTCGGCCGATATTTCGAACCTTTCGGGATAAATATCCCGCAGCTCAATCCCATCCCATTTCCTCTCCATATCCGGTGAACGGGGAGGAGCCTCACCAATCCATGCTCATCACGGTCGGCGCCGGCATCCGCACCTCCCGCACGGTTCCTCCCGTATGATCCCAGGCGCTCCTACAGGCCTTGACCGCCTCCTAAACGGTTGGGTTTTACGGCGTAGCGGTCTACAAACTGGCGGCCAGGCGGGGATTGGTACTCTGACCGTCTTTTAAGCCGTTCCGCCCTGTCGGTCCATCGTATGCTGGTAATATATGGTTATTTTACCCGCGTCGTCTCCGCGGAAGGCGAACAGTGGAGGGATACATCCTTTCAGCTGTGGCGGCATCACGGTAAACCAACATATAATAGGGACAAACAAGGATAAGCGCTCGATTCGACGACGGAATCCGGGGGTTGCCATGATTTACTTCAATAATATCGTGAAGCGGAGACAATTTTCTTTTCTTGCCGCCTTTATTCTATTTCTCCTTACCGCTTTCCTCATGACTCCGCTTCCGGGTGGCGGTCGCACGGCGGAAAAGGCCATCGCCTCCTCCGCCTCACTGCCGGAAGACGCCGTGAGCGAGGCCTCCGTTCCCTCCTACGGGGACGCCCAGACCTGGTACCTCGCCGAGGGGTACACCGGCGGGGAGTTCGACACCTACGTCCTGGTGCAGAACCCCGGGGAGACCTCCGCCCACGTGACCCTCAAGTTCCAGCTCCCGCCGGGGCATTCCGCTCCCGACTACGAGTTCGACCTCCCGGCGGGGACCCGCTCCTCCATCCAGTTGGACGGCCTGCCGGGACTCTCCAACACCGACGTCTCTACCAAGGTGACGAGCACCGCGCCGGTGATGGTGGAGAGGGCCATGTACTTCAATTACTTCGGGAAGCCTGGCGGCCACGACTCCATAGGCGTGAAGTATCCCTCCACCGTCTGGTACCTGGCCGAGGGCTACACCGGAGGCCAGTTCGACACCTACGTCCTGGTGCAGAACCCCGGGGAGACCTCCGCCCACGTGACCCTCAAGTTCCAGCTCCCGCCGGGGCATTCCGCTCCCGACTACGAGTTCGACCTCCCGGCGGGGACCCGCTCCTCCATCCAGTTGGACGGCCTGCCGGGACTCTCCAACACCGACGTCTCTACCAAGGTGACGAGCACCGCGCCGGTGATGGTGGAGAGGGCCATGTACTTCAATTACTTCGGGAAGCCTGGCGGCCACGACTCCATAGGCGTGAAGTATCCCTCCACCGTCTGGTACCTGGCCGAGGGCTACACCGGAGGCCAGTTCGACACCTACGTCCTGGTGCAGAACCCCGGGGAGACCTCCGCCCACGTGACCCTCAAGTTCCAGCTCCCGCCGGGGCATTCCGCTCCCGACTACGAGTTCGACCTCCCGGCGGGGACCCGCAGATCGGTCCAACTGGATTCGCTTCCCGGCCTGAGCAGCACCGACGTCTCCACCACCGTCGAGTCCACGGTCTCAGTAGTGGCAGAGCGGGCTATGTACTTCGAGTACCAGGGTAAGCGCGGAGGGCATGTATCCATAGGAACGGATTTTCCCTCAACTGTCTGGTACCTGGCGGAAGGCTATACGGGGGGCCAATTCGATACCTACGTCCTGGTCCAGAACCCCGGGCAGGAGACCAAACACGTGAGGTTCGACTTCCAGCTCCCGCCCGGGCACTCCGCCCCGCCGCTGGAGTTCGACATCACCGGCGGGTCGCGACGCTCCGTCCTCCTGGACGCGCTGCCCGGGCTCTCCTCCACCGACGTGTCCACCAAGGTCACTGCGAGCGGGCTGGTGGTGGTGGAGAGGGCCATGTATTTCAGCTATATGGGCAGGGACGACGGGCACTGCTCCATCGGCTCCCTATACGAGCCGCCCATCATCCCCGACACCACGAAGGTGCTCGGAGAGGCCGAATTAGGCCATCTCTCGGGGGCCGCCAAGTCCGGAGACGGAAAGAGGTTGGTGCTCACCTTCGACGCCGACGTGGGGGCCCTGCAGGATGTCGAAATCGGAGACGTCATCGTCAGCGGCATCACCTCCAAGACCCCTTACGGCATGCTGCAGAAGGTAGCCGGTGTGAACCGGGCAGGTGGGCAGGTGATACTGGAGACGGTGGAGGCCTCCCTGGAAGAGGCCATATGGAGGGGTCACATCATCAACTACACTGACCTTGTGCCCGCATAGCTCGCTTCCACCCGCATCCTGGCTGAAGGCGTTGAATTCAGGCCCGGGGGCGAGGCGGAGCCGGGCGCCTTCCGTGACGCCGCCTCCATGGACCTCACCTTCAATTATGACTTCAACAACCTCAAGCTGGGAGACGATACCAACTACCTTCTCCTGAACGGCCACGCCTCGCTGAGCTTCACGGCCGAGTTCAACGTGGACATCGACGTCACCTGGCCATCGCTGGACGACCTCCTGGGTGGGGACGTCCTCCCGGAGGTGGACCTGAAGAGCGTGGACTTTGGGGTCACCGTCTCCGAGGAGGTGGAGATCCAGGGGTCGGCCTCCGTCACATCGGACCTGGATCACGAGGAATCCGTGGTGGAGCACGAGTTCGCCCCCATAGACGTCCAGATCGGTCCCGTGCCCGTGGTCCTGGTCCCATACATCGAGGTGCACGTGGGGGTGGACGGCAGCGTTTCCGCTGGCATCTCCTTCGGAGCCGTCCAGAAGGGAAGCGTCTATGCCGGCGCCTCCTACGACGGGACGAATTGGACGCCGAGCACGGGAAAGGACTTCTCTTTCGACTGGACGCCTCCCACGGGGAGCATCGACGCCGACGTGAAGGTCTACGCCGGCCCCCAGTTCGGCATCAAGCTCTACGGCGTGTGCGGGCCTTATATCAACTTGGAACCCTACGTGCGCATGGAGCTCGACACCGCCAAGCTCCCGCTGTGGAAGGTCTTCGTTGGCGTGGAGCTGGACATCGGGGTCAAGGCGGGGGTGGAGCTCGAATTCGAGGCCGACGTGGGCTGGCTGGGCACTTACGAGTGGAGCTGGTCCCTGGAGCTCTTCGACGTCAAGTGGGACGGAGCCCTGCGCTGGGAGATGCTCCTGGCCAACTCGGTGCACATCACGTCCCTATCTCCAGAAAGCGGGCCGGTGGGCGCGACGGTGACCGTCAACGGCGCGGGCTTCGGAACCTCCCGGGAGAACGACTCTTTCGTGAAGTTCGGGGACGTGAGAGCGGAGGAATACACCTCGTGGTCCGACAACACGATCAAGTGCAGGGTCCCGGCGGGCGTCACGGGAACCGTGGAGGTCAAGGTCACTCACATCTTCCACAAGTGGGGTCCCGTCACCATCAAGGTTACCTCCAACGGAAAGCCCTTCACCGTGACCGGAGGCGGCGGAGGGGGGTCCGCCGGGGGCTGGCAGACGCAGCTCTCGGGCGTCAATTCCCTCTACGGCGTGGACGCCCTGAACTCCACCGCCGTCTGGGCGGTGGGAGCCGGCGGGACCATCCTCCGCTACAACGGCACCTCGTGGACCAGCCAGAACTCCGGGACCACGAACGCCCTCTATGACGTCAGCGCGGCGGCCGCCAACCGGGTGTGGGCGGTGGGTTACCAAGGCATCCTGCTCTATTACGACGGTTCATCTTGGAAGGAGCAGGACAGCGGGCAGGAGGGCCACCACCTCTATGGCGTGTACGCCGCCGACTCCTCCCACGTCTGGGCGGTGGGGGAGCTGGGGAGCATCGTCTACTGGAACGGCACCTACTGGACCCACCAGGAGAGCGGCACCACGGCCAACCTGCGCAGCGTGGAGGGAACGGGCACGAACAACGTCTGGGCGGTGGGCGACGACGGGACCATCCTACGCTACAACGGTTCCACGTGGAGCAAGGTGACCGGGGTCACCTCCGACGACCTCACCGACGTCTGGGTGAAGGACGCGAACA
>NZ_JACVJJ010000072.1:0-8860 GCF_015711935.1 Candidatus Solincola tengchongensis | reverse complement strand
TACTCCTCCCCTTCATCGCCTTTAGCGGTAGGTATTCGGTTGTCAATATCCACCAGCAAGTTAGTTTATGATGATACTCCCGGCCCCACGGAAAGTCAATCGGAGAGCTATACTGATCACACACTCCCCACATCGAATCTGGTTGCTTGATCAGAGAGCAGGGGGTTTTATCTCTTTCTCAATTCTTAAACTTGCCGGCATCAGTGAGATAGATCACCTTTTCGGCTTGACGGATCCGCTTGCTTCTCCAGGATGACAGAGCACCTCCTGACTCCTTTCACACCCCAAAGCGCCGAACAAACCTGTACGACATCAGAAGAAGTGCGACATTCCTTTCCTATGCTGAACATGCTTTCATTTACTGGATGGCATGGCTACTGCTCGATTCTTTGCAAACCCGATATCGCCTGCCGTATAGGCACGGCTTCAGCACGATAGGCCACTGTATTCAAGCCGCTGCACCCGTTCGTCCCGTCAGGATGGCGGGTCGGTCGTTCGATTTTCCCAAACCTAATAATACTTCCCTAAGGAGGCAAATCCAGCCGTCAACCGCAGCTTCATCCGCCCGGACAATGAGGGCCTTGCTCACAGCGAAGACGACGCGAGAAGGCGATCGACGGCAAAGGCGCCGCAAAGACGTAAACACTTTGCGGCGCCGAGATCCACGTGCTCGGGGAGTTCCTCCAGGGCCATGCTCAAGCCGGTGTCCCGCAGGTGAAGGAGGGAAGTGATCGAGGGCCCCACCTCGGAGAGTCCGAGCTGCAGGGCCCTGGCCACGTACTCCTCCTGGTCACCCACGGCATGTCCGCACCGAGGGGTATGAGGTCATGCCGATCGGCGACCGGCGGCTAAAACCCCGTACTTTAAGCCAGACTCCTCCTCTTTGTCCTCCTCCCGACCGCGCCGGCCAAGGAGAGCATGCCCAGGGCGAGCCCCAGCGCCGGAAGGGCAGTGGCGCTCCCCGTACCACAGGGGAAAACGAAGGCGGAGGAAGTGAAGGACACCCCGTTGCTGGTGCCTTGAGCCGTGGTCACCGTGACCTGTACCGTCCCCGTCACCCCCTCCGGGACCTTGACCTCGATCTCCTTGTCCGACCACGAGAGGTACTCCGAGGCCTGGACGTTTCCGAAGGACACGTAGGAGGTACCCCTTTCGGTCCCGAAATCGCATCCCGTTAGGGTGACCACGGACCCCGCCATGCCCGATGTCGGCGTGATGGATACCAGGTCGGGGACGGAATCCCCTCCGTTGGAGGTGTGCAGGATGAGCCCGCCGCTTCCCACCGCCCAGGCGTGCAGGGAATCCACCGCGTCGATGTCCTCCACCATCTTGGTGTTGTCGGTCACATGCTGCTCGCGCACGGATAAGCCCCCGTCGGAGGTCTTGTATATTCTGGAGCCTCCCGAAAAGCTCACCACCCAGGCCGTGTTGGCATCTACCATCTCCACCTCTTTCGCGTAGGAAGCCACGTCAGGGACTTTCATCCACACTATCCCCCCGTTATGGGTGGCGATGGCGGTGTAGATATCGCTGTAGTTCAGAGCCAGGTATACTGTTGAGGAATAATAGTCGTAAGCGAGCATGGGTATGGGCGAGTATATGTAATCCCTTCCCACGGCCATGGCGTGCAGGGAGTCTATCCCCGCGATGTCGTCAAATCCCTCACTGTAGGTCCCGGTCTGCATGGCCTGCCAGTTGGCGCCGCCGTCCTGGGTCCTGAGGATGATGGGGTAGTAGGGGGCACCCACGAAGGGCGGGTAGAGAAGGTATATCCCCGGGTACCAGTTCCAGCTCTCGCTCATTCCCGCCGCCCATGCGGTGTTGGCATCCACGGCGCACACCGAGGTCAGCTCCTTTGGAGTGCCGGAGACCTGGCTGACCCAAGTCCTTCCGCCATCGTCGGTCTTGAGGATGATCCCCTGCGCGCCCACAGCCCAGGCCACCTGGGGCCCCGCGGCGGATATGGCGTTGATGGCGTAAGGCTCGGCTGCCGTGTACTGTACCGTCCATGTAGCGCCGCCGTCCTCCGTCTTGGAGATGAAGTTGACGCCCGTCCCGGGATCGCCTTCCCGGCCCACGAACCAGATGTTGTTCTTGTCCGCTGCGCACACGTCGGTGAAGTGGGTGGAGGCTTTCTCGTAGACCTTTTTCCAGGTCTTTCCTCCATCCGTGGTGTGCAAGACCACTCCGTGCCCAACCGCCCAGACGTCGAGCGCATCCACCGCGGAAACACCCGTGAGGAAAGCGGAAGTCCCCGAGGACTGTTCCTCCCATCCGGATTGCACTTCCGCTGCGGAGAAGGCACTCGAGTTGCCGGACGCGAGCGGCAGAAGCACGATGGAAAGAAGTGCCATCCCTCCGAGAAGGACAAAAGCCCGTGCCACGAAACCCCTTCCGTTTCTCATTTCGCTTTCCACCCCCCTACGCAGTCATGGCTACGGTAAACCCGAGGGTCGCGACGGCAACAAAACCGATTTGGAACCATCGCAACCGCCTGTCCGCTTTATGAGTTTCCCCCATGTTTCCGATTGGCATCCCCCCTGTCGGCACTCCATTTAAAACCGGTCACAGCCCGTAAAGAACATGTTCATTCCACCCACCATCTCCCCGCTCGCCCTTTTGCCCGGATGTGAGCCATACCGATTCTTAAATCCATCCGTACCGCTTCCAGGCTTTCGCCGCACAGAGGCGCACTGTCCATACTGACCGAACTTTTCCATTGACCGGGAGTGCTGCTGATGTCAAGCCTTTACCTTTCAGTTCCGGTTTCCGGACATATGCTTTAATTAAGCCCTTGTTCGCACTTTTCGAGATCCCGTCCCGTATGCCTGTGCCCCTCCTTTCACGGCACGCGGAAAAGGGCCACGTCGTCGAACCACACGCTTCCGCCCCCGACCGTGCCCGGACCGCCCACCGTCTCCAGGCCAACCGCGGCTCTGGCCGCTCCGGACGGCGCCCGTGCCTGGAGGTGGAAGGGCACCCAGTCATGCGTGGAATAACCGGAGGGCGCCTCCAGGTCAAGGGAACTCGCGCCCACCTGCGTCCCGGAAGCGTCGTACCAGTAAACGGTGACACGCACCGCGGCCTTCCTGAACAGTCGGGTGCGGTAGAAGCCGGTCAGGGCGTAGTTCGCTCCCCCCTGTATGCCCGTCGCCTGGTCGCTGCGCCAGGAGCAGGTGTAGGGCGCGCCCGCGGGGGCCGGGTCCTTGACGCGCAGGGAGCGGGTTCCGCCGTGGGACATCTTGGCATGATCCTCCATGCGGGCGCTGCCCCCCGATAGCACCACCTTGCTCCAACCCGGCACGCTCCCATCCGGGTTCACGGCCTCGAAACCGGGGTTGGTCAGGAGGTTGGCCTGGACCTGGGAGGGGAGCTCCAGGGTGAGCGTCCTCGCCTGGGCAAGGGTTATACCGGGAACGCGCAAGCGACTGCCCTCCAAGGTGTAACCGACTCCCGGCGTCAGGAGCGCGCCGTCCAACCTCACCTTCATCCCGGGAACGGAGGCCCAAGCGTGGACCAGCACCAGGTCGGTGCGGCCCAGCCGGTCCACCACGGGAATGGCGCTGGGGTCCGTGTTGGTGTCCAGACGCACGCTCAGGGTCTTCCCCGGCTGAAGGCTCAACCCCGCCCAGAAGAGGTCCAGGGTGAGCTCCTCAACGTTGCGCACGTGGGCACTGACTATCCCGGCGGACCGGTCCACCTCCGCCCGAGCCAGAGCGGCTTCCTCCCCGGCGCCGGGGTACCTCCTCAAGGTCATCCAGTAGGAGGAGCACAGCGGGTCGTCGTAGGACTTGTAGGCCACCCGGTCGGGTTGCCGGTTGCGTGCGTGGGCCTGGAAGAAATCGGCGGTCACGCCGTAGGGTTCCATGAAGCCGTGGCCCCCGTAGGGGCTGGTGTTGTACTCGGAATAGTAGGGCCCCACGGCGGACCAAGAGGTGAGTAGCGCGTGCACGTCGCCCCCGTTGGCGAATTCGGCCGTGGCCGGGGAGTAGGGCGGCGGCGCTTCCACCAGCCACCACTTGTCCCCCGGAGTGGCGCTCTCCCGCCTCCACCACATCACGGTTAGGTTCTGGTACTGGTTGGGGAAGTTGCTGTCGTTCAGACCCTGCACGATGCGGATGGGCATGTTGGCGAGATTTTCCAGCACGTAACGGGCGCTGTTGTCCCGCATGAGCGGCGTGTCCAGGGATGCTTCCGGCTCATCCTCCTTCCCGGCTATGGCCGCCCAGTTGTCGGGCACCCGGGCATCGTTCACGTCCGCGTACGGATACCCGTAATTGCGTGGGAAATGCGCCCGCATCCAGGCGTAATCGTAGACCAGGTCGGAAGCCCCCGCGTTGGGGGAGACGGCGGTCACCAGCCCCGGGTTGTGGATGCCCAGGACATAGGCCCCCGTTCCGCCCATGGAGAGGCCGGAGACGTACACGCGGTCCTCGTCGATGTTGAACCTCTCCATGGCTTGCAGGATACAGTCTATGACGTCTTTCTCCCCGTACTGATGCTCGTTCTGCACCCGCAGCTCGTCGAACTCGTGCACCGCCCCGTAGCTGCAGACGGAGACCTCTCCGGATACGGGAGGTTCCGGAGTGTCCCTACCGTCCCCGTAGGGCGAGCAGTCGTCACCGGGCTGCAGGTTTATGGGCTTGTCGTTGACGTTGACCTTCAGGTACCCGGCGTAAGTGCCCACCCGCAGGGTTATCCACGGGTCGCCCGGCTTCAGGGGACCCCACTCGTAAGGGGTCTGGTAGATGAGGTTCCAGGACCCGCCGGAGATGCGGAACAGCCGCACGTACTTGCTGGTGGTCCCGTTCACGGTCTCGGAATAGAGGTCCACGTGGTAGCAGTCTCCGGTGGCTGGGTCGCGCCGGACGTTGACACCCACCGCGCTCGCGTTCCCGGGGCGGCTGACCTCCCGGAACCTGATGCGCACGGCGTAGTCCTTGCCGGAGGAATCCTTTCTAACCAGTTCTTTCCAGGTAGCCGACGTGTCGGATTGCACTATCGTGCTCCCCGTCGCCGACCATGAACCTCCTGCGGGCGTCCAGTCGGCCAGGCTGGACATGCCGTCCACGATGTTCGGCTCGCGGTTGGGCCCCGCGTCCTTGTTCACCCCGTCGATGTAGAAGCTGGTCAGGTTGCGCCCCCAGGGGGAGAGGACTATCCACTGCCTCTCGTCGGCCACCGTCTTTATCATGTTGGAGAAGATGTTCATCCAGTTGTTGTCGATGAGGGGTATCCCGCCCAGGGCGTGCAGCTCCACCCACAGGGGGTAGGAGCGCGAGGGGTCGTATCCCGACGGCAGGTAGATGCTGCAGGGGAGGTTCAGCCCGTCCACCGTGGAGACGAAATCGTAGCGAACGGTTATGCCTCCGATCACCGGCTCCTGGTAGGGAAGGACCTCGCACCCCGGCAGCCAGGCGAGTGCCAGAGCCGCCACCGCGATGAAAGCGAGAGGGCCTTTCAATTTTCGTAACAGTGTTCCTTGCCGCAGAACCAAAGGGCCACCTCCTCAACGACAACTACCAATTGTTACCAGCTATTTCACCCGGCGCTTTCACGCGTATTGAGCTTCCGCATGCATTCATCCTTCGCTTCCTTTCATTCCGCGCGTCGCTCCCTCTTGCTGCGCGCCGCCGTACATCCCCCGCGACGTCGCACCCAGCCGTCTTTCCTCATAAAAGGTAGCGCGATCCGGCGCCGCCTTGACATGAAGCCCGAAAGCGCAGGCCATCGATTCCACCCCCTCTCCTCTTCCGGCGCTCACGGTTCCCCTCGCTTTCGGCGGACCGCCTCTTCATTCAGACTGCGTTGCCCCGCTTCCTTCCGGCCCTCAGCCTCGGCGACGAGACGGCGATCAGGCCCATGGCGAGGCCCAGCATGAGCAGGGCGGTCGCCGAGCCGTTGCCGCATACCGCCTCCACGGTAAAGGCGGAGGGCAAGCGGGCCTCCTGGCCTCCGGGGTTCACGACAACCACGTCGTAGGCGCCCGGTTCGGCCCCGAAGAGGGTGAGAGCGGCGCCCACCTTCGTCTCCGACTCCACGGTGCAGGAAAAGGCCTCTATGACCCGGCCGCCTCGCTCAAGCCTCACCCAGCATCCCGGCAGGAACCCGTTTCCCTCCAGCTCCAGGCTCAGGGCCACGGTATGCTGGAGAGCCCTGGTCGGAGACACCGAATCGACTCTGAACTCTCCCATGCAGCGGAAGCTCAGGGGGTTGGAGGTACCCGCGGGAGTCTCCACGGTGACCTTCACCATGCCCTCCATATCCTGTGGAACCCGCACGCGTATCTCCTCGCCGGTCCAGGAAAGGCACTCCTCGGCCTGTACCGAGCCGAACATGACGCGCGACGTACCCTTCTGGTCTCCGAAATCCTTTCCTCTCAGAGTTAGCACATGTCCCACGGGGGCCGCGCCCGGGTCGAGGGAGAGCAGATCGGGCCGCGGGTCTCCTCCGTCCTCCGTCCTGAGGACCAGGGGGCTTCCGGAAGTCCCCTTCCCCACCGCCCAGGCGCAGGCGGTGTCCACGGCGCAGACATCGGCGATGTAGCCTCCCTCGAGGGCTATCTGCTCTTCCCAGGTCTCGCCGCCGTTTGTCGTCTTGAAGATCCCGCCTCTCTCCTCCGCGAGGTAAGGATCAAACAAGATGTCCTTGGATAGCACGCCCGCCGCCCAGGCGACCTCCCCATCCACCGCGCACACGTCCACAAAGGCCAGTCCCTCTACTTCTTTCTGCACCTCCCATGTATGGCCGCCGTCCACGGTCTTAAGGATAACCCCGGTATATCGCACGGTCGGGGAGCTCTGGCGCCGGAAACCCGCCACCCAGGCGGTATCGTCGTCGACGGGACAGACGGAGAGGAGGCAAGTGCCGGGTATCCCGTTGAGTTCCCAGGTAGCCCCGCCGTCGCCGCTCCTGTAAAAGAGGCCCACCACGCTCTCCGGATCGCCGCCGGAATAATCGCGATCCACCCCGCACATCCAGATGTCGGACTCGTCCAGCGGGTGGACGTCCAGCGGCCCCCAGGGCATAAAGCCCGGAACCCCGTATTTCTCGTGGGGAGGGACCTGTAACGTCTTGACTCCCTCCGGCCCTATCTTCTTGACCTCCGTGTAATTGACATGTTCACCGAATATGTCGCCGCCTGTCCATTCCACCATGAAAGCCGTGTCTCGGTTCAAAGCGTGGAGATTGAAGGGGACGTCGTCCAGGTGCGCGGTCATGGAGCCTTCGAACTTCTCTTCCCAGGTCATCCCTCCATTCAATGATCTGAACACATAAATTCCGTAATGCGCCCAGACGCTCTGTTCATCCACTGCGGAAAGATGGAGCACCCCTCCAATAGGGATGGAGGTTTCGATGTGCGGGGGATACCAGGCGGAACCGCCGTTAACCGTCTTCACCATGACAGAATCTTCAGGCGCAGCGCCAGCAAAACCCACCCAGGCGATATCCCGCCCAAACGCGGTCACCGCCCTCGCGCTTCCCGTCACTCCCGGAGGAGTAACGTTTACCCAGCCCGATGGTTCTCCCTCGGCCGCCGCATAACCTCCCGAGAGAGGGAAGATGAGGAACACCAAGGAGAGGAGCAGCGGGACAGAAATGGTCGAGGGATGGATTAAGCGTGTCTTAGTGAAACCCCATCTTCTCCTTGCCATTATCTTCCACCACCTGCGGCAGCCCTTCACCGATCGAACCGCTCCCCTTCACACATTACAATCGTTCTCTTTTCCGCTCTATGAAGGACAATGTTATCCTTTCAGGCCTTGCTTTCCTTTCCTTTCCAAAACCACAGTGGGTATTGATCGTTCCTCGATCGCGTGGAAGCTGTCATGGGGTGCATCTCTTCATCCAACCGCGAATTTACACAGACTTAACCCCTTAAGGCGCCTGCGATGTTGAAGCCCTTCAACCGTTCTCGACCGTAATGCATATTTCAGGGATATTGAGCCCCGAATTTTTCTCACACTCCAAACCCCTGTCCGCCCTCTTGTTCCCCGCTGGTTACATCTCCTTTCAATTAAAACAAAAACGTCAAGTTTTGTCTATATTAATCCTTTTTTTCACGTATTTCCGCCTTATTGACCTTTTTCGAGACAATCCCCGTTCTCTTTCGTATCCCATGATCTGACGCCACTTCAGCCTCGAGTATTAATAGTCATATGCTCTTATTCACAAGCGTGGCAAATTCTTTCCTTTTACAAGGATGATGTTTAGTCCCCTATTCCTCGCGGCTAACGGAGAATTCTAGAGGCATGGAACACTATTCTGTATTGGATGTATTATCTTAAAAGTTTTGGCTCACCAAGCTATATTCATATTCGCCTCATTGCCTTATATCCATCCACCGCCGACCCTCTCTCCACCTCGTGAATTGTCTTCGTTATGGTGAATGCCCTATGGATTTCTTCCCCCGTAAAGATGCCGCTGTTCACCGATGTTCTCACTATGCCTTTCTTGCCAAACGTCTCCTGCGATGCGCTACCTTTCCAGTCGCCTTTTTCAGCCCCAAAGCTTCCTTTCTCCTCTATCCTTCCGTTTTTCTCCTTTCTGGACTCCCTTATCGTTTCCTCCGCAGATTTTGTCCTGCCGAGCCATGGCCCCTCCTTTATACTCTTCCCTGCCCCGCCGTTCCGCCCTCTTCCGGCTCGCGGACCTCCTTTCCTCAGGGGGTGTGCCCGATGGAGTCGTGGGCCCAGGAGAAGGAAAGCGGAGATGGCCCGCGGTCCTTCCTCGCTCCCCCGTTCCCGTCCGTCTTCCTGGTGTTCACGACAAATATGCTCCCTCCTCAAGGGGTGTGCCCGATGGAGTCGTGGGCCCAGGAGAAGTTGGGGCCGTACATGGCCCGCTCGCAGACCACGGG
>NZ_JACVJJ010000071.1:0-4542 GCF_015711935.1 Candidatus Solincola tengchongensis | reverse complement strand
GCACGGGAGTACTGCAGATAGGCCCGCAGGGCCAGGACGCAGGAGCGCAGGTCGGTGTACACGGGGATGCCGAACTCCCTGAGCCTCTCTTCGTAGTGGCCGAAGAAACGCAGGTCGCCGAAGACCCAGGAGACCGCCGCCTTGCCGCTCTCCCGGATCAGCCTTCCCACCTCCTCGAAGGGAAAATATTCCAGGAGGCGGGAGGCGAAGGGGAGGAGGATAACCCCGTCCACGCGGGCATCGTCCAGAACGTGGCGCAGGACCTCGGGGAAGACGGTCAAACCTCTCTTCTCGACGGCCGGCCATATGTCCACCGGGTTGGAGGGGGGCATCCACTCCGGGAAGATGCCGGAGAGGGCCTCCAGGGTGCGCTTTTCAAGGGCGGGCACGGAAAGGCCGGACTCCCGCAGCATATCCGTGGACACCACGCCCCCGCCCCCGGTCACGGTGACCACGGCCACCCCGTCCCCCCGGGGGGAGCTCAGGCGGAAGGGTTCGGGGTGCAGGGAAAAGGCCTTCCCCAGGTTCATGAGGTCGTGGAAGTCGTGCACCCGCACCACCCCGGCCTGGCGCAGGGCGCCGTCCACCACCTCGTCGGAGCCGGCCAGGCTGGCGGTGTGGGAGAGGGCGGCCCGGGCCGCTTCCTCGTAGCGACCGCCCTTGAGTACCGCCAGGGGCTTGCGGCCGCGCATCCCCCGGGCCACCTCCAGGAAGTCCCGCCCCCTCTCGATGGACTCCAGGTAGGCCACCACCGCCCTGGTCCTGGGGTCGCGGGAGAGGTAGTCGAGCACCTCCACCTCGTCCACGTCTATCTTGTTGCCTATGGCGCAGGCCTTGCTCACCTGGAAAAAACCGGAAAGCACGTACTGGAACATGAAGCCCGCCGCGAGCATCCCGCTCTGGGCGATGATGCCCAGGTTTCCGGGCTTCAGGCGCTCATGGGCCTTGGGAGCGCGCATGAAGGGGGTGAAGATGAAGGGATCGGTGTTCACCAGCCCGGTGCAGTTGGGCCCCCACAGCCGCAGGCCGGTCCGGGAGGCGATCTCCAGGCAACGCTCGGTCAATTCCTTCCCTTTCTCCCCCACCTCGGCGAAGCCACCGGACTCGATGACCGCGGCCTTCACCCCCGCCGCCGCGCAGTCCTCGAGGACTCCGGGCACGGCCGCCGCGGGGACGAAGACGATGGCCAGTTCCACTTTCCCGGCTAGGTCCCGCACCGAGGGGTAGCACTTGACCCCCAGTATCTCCTCCCTTCCCGGGTTTACGGGGTATACCGGGCCGGAGAAGGACTCCAGCATGTTGGCGATGAGGTTGTAGCCCCCCTTGGTCTGGTCGGCGGAGGCGCCGACCACGGCCACGCTCCGGGGTGCGAAGAAGTAGTCCAGTGTGTTGCCGCTTCTCATGGTCTTATGCTCCTCCCTCTCCTCTTATCCACCGTATCCGGGGTCGAAGCGATTAAAGCATAGGTGATTATACGTCAACCGATCCTCCACCCCTCGGCCTAACCCACCGGCCAAAAGACGGTCTTTTCGACCCTCCACGCGCCCTCCAACCCGCGTCCCTCACCCGGAGCCGTCCCCCACCTCCACGTCCAGCACCAGCACCTCGCCGAACCAGTGGAAGCCCTCGTCGGTCAGGCCCACGAACAACTTATATCGGCCCAGCGCGGAGGGTGGCCTGACGAGAGTGGGAAGGACGGCCGACTGCCCGGGGGAGAGGTCGCAGGGCAGGGTGCCCCTCTGCTCCTCCCAGACCGGGCCCTCCCTCTCGAAGCGCAGGGCCAGGTGCACCAGTCCCTGCGGCCGGGTGAGCTCCTCCTCACGGCTCTCCCGCGCCGCCAGAAGATAGGTGTCACCTCCGGAGGTGACCCGGAAGGCCAGGGGGAACAGCCCGTCGGGAGTAGGGATGCGTATCACGTCCTCCCCGCCGGCGTATTCCACCCCTCCCTCCAGAAGGGAAGGCTCCTCGGAGGTGGCCATCTCGCCCACCCGCAGGGACAGGGTGAAGTCCCTCTCCCCGAGGACCCCCCTTTCCAGCTCGAGCCGGAGAGAGTAAAACCCCGCTTCGGAAGGGGCTTTCCGGCAGCGCAGGGGAAGGACGGCCATCTCTCCGGATTGCAGGAAGAAGGGAGGCCGGCAGGAGGTCCTTTCCTCTCTTATCGCCCTGCCCTCCGCGTCCACCACCACAAGCCGTACGGGCTGGGGTTCCTCCTCCGTCACCACCGCCGGCAGGGAGGTGGGGTTCCTCACCAGCAGGCCCAGGTTGAAGGGCTCCCCCGGGCGAACCTCCTCGGGGGCCTGGGCCTCCACCTCCAGGTCACCGGGCGGGGTGACCGGCCCTTCCTCCACCCCGAGCACCCACTGCTCACCGAGGTCCTCCTCCAAGGTCAGGCCCTCGGTGGAGAGCAGCCGCCGGCGGTACTCCTCCTCCCTCCCAGCGGGGACCAGCTCCCAGTGCCATATCACGTGGGTGACTCCCAGGCCCCGCAGGAGCTCCACGCACCGGCGGGAGGGGAAGGCCTGCATCTCGAAGAAGATACGATTGTAAGAATATGGAAAATAACCGCTGTACCCGTTGGCCGTGCGCCTGCGGTGATAGGCGCTGAAATAGACCCGCAGCCCCTCGAGCTCGCTGTAGGCGTGCGGGTCGTCGGGCAGGAAGCCCAGAAGGCGGTCGTAGCGGTGCTCCTCCCCCAGCCCGAGGGTGGGAAGCTCGATGATCACCGCCTCCTCCCGTCTTTCCAGCCAGCGATAGACCTGGGGGACTTCCTTGCCCACGGGAACCGCCGCCAGGGGGATGGGGAGGTTCACGTTCTCCAGCGCCACCAGGGCGAGGAGCACCGCACCCCACACGCGGTAGGCGGGGAACCTGCCCCGCCCCCGGCCCACCCTGGAGAGGGCCCAGGAGGCTCCGTAGCCGGCGAGCACGGCGAGCGAGAGGAGGAAGAGGACGTAGAAACGCGCCGGCACCCGGATGAACCTGAGCATCCCCAGGCGGTAGGGGATCATGTACAGGGGGTTCCACCTCCCGGCCACCTCCGGTCCCAGGGTGAGGAGGAAACTCACCACCGCCAGGAGGAGGAAGAAGAGGGGCAGGCTACGCCGGAAGCGCTCGGCTGCCGCTTCCTTCCTCTCCAGCGCCCATCCGGCCAGGGCTAGAAGGGCCAGAAGGAGGGCGGCAAGCCCGGGAAAGAGCACCCTCTCATCGCCTATCCTCCCGCCGCTGAGGAGGGAGGAGACGCGGGAGTAGAGCAGGTTGCCTTCCAGGGCGGTGAGATAATCGCCGGGCCGGGCGGAGAAGCCCTTTATCTCCGTGAGGTTGCGCTCGAAGCCCGGAAGCCGCGCATGCGCCCGCAGGTAGGGGAGGGCCAGGGGGAGGACGAGCAGGAGCACCACGCCCAGCGCCAGGAGCACGCCACCCAGGCGGCGCCGCTCGGCCCGCCCACCGGATAGGGCAGCCCGCCACAACCACAAGAGGCCTGCGGCCAGATAGCAGAAGACCAGGTAATGCCACGAGGAGAGGGACTGGGCCAGGCAGAAGAGGGCGAAGAGGAAAAGCGCCTTCCCCCCGCCGCCCTCCATGTAGCGCAGGAGGTAGAGGAGCATGAAGGGCAGGAAGGGGGAGAACATTATCTGGAGGTGCGAGAGCTGGCTGAACTTGTAGGAACCGAAGGCGAAGAGGAACCCGCTCAGGAAGGCGGCCCACCGGCTGCCGGTGAGCTCCCTAACCAGCAGATAGCACCCCAGCCCGGAGAAGGCCAGCCCACCCAGCAGAAGGAGGTTGTAGCAGAGGAGGGGGTTACGGGACGCCCAGTACAGTGGGGCGGCCAGGAGGGCCATGGAGAAGAGGTGCTCGGAGTAGGCCAGGACGTCCCGCGCGGGGTACATGATGTTGGCCTGGAAGAACCGCAGTGGATGGGTGAAAAGGGTCCGCGAACCCCAGGAGATTATCCAGGTGTTGAGCAGCGGGTCCCCGGTGTCCACGGGTACGGCGCGGTGCAGGCGGAGCAGCAGCGGCCAGGTGAATACCACGGCGGCCAGGGAAAAGGCGAGGAAGGCCACGAGGCGCTCGCGGCGCCCCGCGGAAAGGTATCCCGGAGTGCTTAAAGACGAAATGAACATCCTTCCGTGAGTTTACAACATCCACCGATGACTTGGAGTCTGATCCTCACAGTTCCGCCTGATTTTCGTGCCTTCTTTCCAAGAAGGCCTTGCCTATCTTTCACGCCCTTCATGGAACCCGATTTTGTCCATACGATGACGATCATTTCAGCAAGAAAGGCATAGCGATTGAAGCATCGTGCCAGACTTACTAACTCAAGAGTCCTGTGAAACGGTGCCTGGGTGGCTTACTGCACTAAACGTGTTTCAATGTATACCTGAAAAATTCCCCTTTCACAACAATGCCAGAATCCCGGTAGCGTATAAAGATTTGTGTCTGGACTCTTAGAAAGGCAATAGATAGCCTTCCTCTTGTAAGGAGAGCAACCAAACAAGGAGGAAGGCTATGGCTAAACTCGATAAACATGTCTCAAGGGAAATG
>NZ_JACVJJ010000070.1:0-12444 GCF_015711935.1 Candidatus Solincola tengchongensis | reverse complement strand
GATGCGCCCTTCCCTCACCAGTATGCAACGCCTGTGAAGCACGGTGCCGCCCACCACGTCCACAATCTCCACGTCCCTTATGATGAGCGTTTCGTCCCTCCCCGGCGACCAGACGGCGGGTTCGCGCCTCTCGCTTCGGAAATGGCGCGCACAGCATACAGGCGCCGCGGTGCCGCAGGTCGAACACCAGGCGGCCACCTTTACCAGGCCTTTAAGCATCCTCCTCACCGGCTTCACGCCCCTTTCGCCACTTGTTCCATCCGGGAAACGGAAATTGCCCCTGGAGCGGGCCGCAGCCGTCCTCTCTCAGGGACACCGTCCCCCAATTCAACCCACCATCTCGTTGAAGACAGCGCACGGCCTTGCTCATCCCCATGAGAAAACCACTAGAAGACATAACCCCCACCAAACCGCCTTACCTGCACCCCCGGCCCTCTTCCCCGCCTTCACCGAACCCGCAGAGGATCGGTGAGGGAACCGTCCTCGCCGCCGGCCGGGCCAGGTGACCATCCGATAGTTCCCTCAGGTAAATTAAGCCCCATCTTCCGACTCCCTGTCCATCTCCCCTTGCAGAGTTCCGGACATCACCCGGCGCCGTGAGATCTCGGATGGGCCACAGGACGCTTCTCTGGAGAAAAATACCACGCTCAAGGGGACACATAATCCATTTTCCTGTTTTCCGGCTGGAGGCCATGCTCGCTTCTTGAGTTCACGGATGGGCCACAGGACGATTCCCCGAAGAGACATGCAACGTTCGGGAGATACGCATTCGCATATCCGCCCCATCCCGTATCCCGGCTGGAGGCCGTGTTCGCTCCGTGTAAAATCAGGCGAGGGCAAAGGTTGAACATCCGCTTGGAGAGATAGTTCCGCTCAAGGCGATTCGTGTAAACGCCATCCCTTCGGCCGTCCAGTCGGCAAAACGAAACCGTCCCCCTGCTTTCCCTCTCCGCAAGACATCCGCATCAAGGATACGGGTCTGCTTGAAAGGGCCGTCCTGTGCGGCTCATGCTCCGAACACGAAAAGGCGATTAGGTGCAGAAAGGGGATCCCCCACGCTTCGAAATTTTCCAGGCCTCCGTTCACGCTGCCCGCACGAAGACGTGTGGACATACTGGCTTTTCCCCGAACGTGATACGATTCCCTCGTGATCTCGGCCATCCGGCAGGGGAGGGAAGCGCTTGAAGCCCGACCGCGACTGGGACGTAATAGTGGTGGGAGCAGGGCTGGGCGGGCTGACCGCCGCAGCGTGCCTGCTGCGAGAGGGCCTTCGAGTACTGGTGGTGGATGCCTCGAGCCATCCGGGCGGAACGGCCTACGTCTACCGGCGAGGCCGTTTCCTCTTCCCCATGGGTCCACTGGGATGCGCCCATCCCGGGCTGGTCCACGAGATCCTCCACCGCGCTGGCCTGGAAACGCCCCCCGTTTTTCGAAGGGTGCATTACGGCCTGCATGCTTTTGGCATGTCCCTCACGCTGTCCCACCCTTTTCCGGAAACGGCGCAAAGGCTCTCGCGGTCCTTTCCTCACGAGGAGGCGGCCATTAGGAAATTTTTCCAGGATATGGAATTCATCGCCGCCCGACTCCCCGTCCACCTCCTCGAGGCGCCGGAATCCGCTTCGCCCGAAAGCGGGACCTGCGACGATCCCCGCCTTCCACCTCATTCCGGATCGGAGCGGGAAGGTAAAAGGAACTGCGGGCAGGCTCATCATAGAAAGCCGGGGTCGTTTTCGGAATCTCACCCGCCTTCTCCCGCCGCCAGCGCGGCTTCCTATCTCGAGGAGCTGGTGAAGGACCGGAGGTTACGGCGCATCCTGGGCAGCATGGGCACACGCGAGCCCTACTCCAACCTTGCCCTGCTCTCCTCCATGTGGTTCCTGCTGTGCGAGAGCGGCATACACTACCCGGAGGGCGGGTTCCACGGGCTTAGCGACGCGCTGGCCGCCCTTTCAGGTCGGGAGCCGACACACAAACGACTTAAGAATATGGAAGTCATGGTAGGGGATGAAGTCCCGCGGGTGGAAAGCGGTCAAATACCCGCGCCGGAACCCACGGCCCGAAAAGGTGGGTCGGCTGCCGACAAGACCCGGGGCATGCTTCTCCTCGGCCGCCGCGTCTCCCGCATCCTGCTCGGGGCCGGCAGAGCGGAAGGCGTGGTCCTCGAGGACGGGGCCTTCCTCCGTGCCAGCGCGGTCATCAGCAATGTGGATTTCAAGAACACCTTCCTCAACTTGATCGGCCCTGAGGAAATCCACCCGTCCTTCCTCGACCGCCTCGCCTCCGCTCCCCTCACCTCCTCCAACCTCCAGATCTGCCTGGGATTGGATTCGCGCAGGGTGGACCTCTCTGCCTTCGACGAGAACAGCCGCATCATATACCGCCGCCAGACTGAAGGATCCGGCCATGAGGGGGTAGAGATACGACCCGACACTCGTTTCCCGGACCCCGGACTTTTCGCCGAGCAGGAACTGGAGCTATGCCTCCTCAGCGCGGACGATACCGCCCTGGCCCCGGAGGACAGGGCGGTCCTGGTCATCCGGACCGCGGCCCCTCATGACCCCTTCCTCTCGTTCCGAGACCGACCGGGGAGAAGGACCCCCGCTTACCGCCAATACAAGGCGCTCCTGGGAGAGGCGCTGGTGAGAGAGGCCGCATCCCTGCTTCCCGGCCTGGGAGATTCCGTGGAGGTCATGGACGTGGCCACCCCGCTGACCTTCGAGGAGCGGGCGGGTCGCACCGGGGGTGCGGTGGCCGGGTGGTCCTGGAGGTATGGGAAAAACTCCGGCTCTCCTGTGGAGCTTGTTCGCACCCCGGTCGCGGGGCTTTTCATGGCCGGACATCAGGCCTTCTCCATGCTCGCCCTGGGCGGCGTCCCTTCCTCCCTACTCAGCGGGTTGAGGGCCGCGGAGTGCGTCCTCGCCGACGCGCCCCCGCTGGAGGACATGGAGCTGCCGTCCGCGCCCGGAGGACCGTGGGATCGGGGATAGCGGGTCGAGTCCGCCTCAGGGGCGTTCCAAGAAAAGGACCGGGATCGGCGCGCCGCAGCAAATGAAGCTCTCCCGGATCCCCCATACGATAGACAGGGATGTCCGTCGGCAGTTCCGGTAGAACCGGCGATGGGATTCCTCATGCGCACGAGCGGCTTTCGACCTTCGTTCCGCCGAAGAAGCCCTTCAATCCTCAGGACGGGAACTTCTCCAAACCCGGAATCCGCACAGCACAGGAATCGCGGAGGCCTCTTTATATCCGCGACAGCAGCGGCCGGCGTGAATGCCAATCGTCCGCAACCGTCAGCCCGGCGAATGAACGACTTGCGACCTCCGCACGGCGTTCGACCCCCAACCTTGAAAGACTCCATCCCCTCCCCTTCGGCGGCGGTGTTTCCGAGGTCGGTGACCGCGGTGGACCGGAAATACCGGCACACCGCCACGTCGAGAAACTCGGAAGTATGCCGTCGAAAGTGCCCGGAGAACGCGGAGTCCGGGAGCCCAACGCCTGTTTCCCTTAAGGGAATGACCGCTCTGCCGAATATAAGGTCTGGAGCCGTTACTAAAGGACAAAGGCGGCCGTTCTGCCGGGAGCGAACTCCGGAGGCTCCGATGGCAGCACCGCGAGGGAAGGAGGCCGTAAAGAGGAGAGCTTTCCCGGTTGCGGGCGGCAAAGTTGCCGCTGACCGGCGAAAAGCATCATGGAGGTCGTCAAAGCCGGTGAGAGCGGTTGGAGGGCAGCAAAGGAAAGGGGAATCGGTACTGTACACGGACCTCACCTTGAAGTGTGCAGGGTTCCGAGCCCGGTGAGCAGGAACACCGCTTCCCTCACCTTCCTTTCACTCGCGAGACCGGAAGCCCGTATAGAACGGCCCCGAGGCCCCAGGTCTAGGCCCCAATTGGCGTTACGCCCTGGAAGGTGGCCACTCCGAAGGATGAGATGTGATGGGAAGGTTCAAAGGTCGGAAGGAATACCGGTCTGCGGCCACGGCGGGGAAAGACAAAGTCCGGGTCTCGTCCCTGCGCCGGACGATGGTTTTCCTCAATATCCTCGTCTTTATCATCATGACGACCACGCTCATCCTCGTCGCGTTCTTACTCGCCATCCGGGGATACCGGAGGTTGGAGAGGGACCAGATCTCGGAGGACATCGCCCGGGTCACCGACGCCTTCCGATGGGAAGAGGACGAACTCGACCGGACGGTCCGGGACTGGGCCTTCTGGGACGACACCTACTCCTTCGCCGCCCACCCGGAACCGGGGTACATCGAGGTCAACCTCACCGAGAGCACCTTCACCGGCATCCGTGTCCAGTTCATGGCCTTCCTCGACATGCAGGGCCGCGTGATCTATGCCAAGGGAGTGGACCTGGAGCTGGAACGGGAGATGCCCCTTCCGGAGAGCTTCCTTCCCCACCTCGCCGCCGGCTGCCCTCTCCTCCGCCCCATCTCCAACGGCGAGGGGGTAACCGGCCTGCTCCTGCTCCCCGAAGGGCCTTTCCTGGTGGCCTCGGAACCCATCCTGACCAGCGAGATGGAGGGGCCGCCGCGGGGAGCGCTCATCATGAGCCGGCTCCTGGACGGCGAGGAGATAAAGAGGATCACTGCGCCCTACCACATGGATGTCCAGGCACGCCCCGTGGCTGGCATCGCCGGGACCAAGCAGTGGGAAGACGCGGAGGCGCTCCTCGCGGCCGGCGAAGATGACGTCATCCGGACCGAGGGCTCCTCCTTCATCCACGGTTACGCTCTCCTGCGGGACGTTTACGGGGAACCCGCCCTCGTGTTGCGGGTCACACGCGACCGCTCCCTCTACCGGCAGGGCATCAGCGCCATGCTCTATTTCACCTCCTTCGTCACCGGTTTTTGCCTGGCCGTGTTGGCCGCCACCCTGGTCCTTTTGGAGAGGTCCTTTATCCGCCGCATCAGCCGGCTCCGCGCCGAGGTCCTGCGCATGGGCGAGGAAGGCGTTCCGGAAGGGAGGGTGCACGTCTCCGGGGACGACGAGATCGCCTTTCTGGCCCGCTCCATAAACCGCATGATGGAGATCAGGGAAGTGGAGGAGCGGCGCTTCCGCTCCCTGGTGGAACACGCCCAGGACATCATCCTGGTCCTGGACCGGGAGGGGACGGTGACCTATCAGAGCCCCTCCACGGGAAAGATCCTGGGATACGGGGAGGAGGGGATACTGGGAAGGAACATCTTCGAGTTAATCCATCCGGAGGACCTGCTCAGGGCGGGCACAGCCTTCCGCCTCGGCGTGAAACGGCCCGGCTCCATAGGGCTTTACGAAATACGCTTTCGCCGCGGAGACGACTCCTGGTGCCGCCTGGAATTCATCGGGATCAACCTCCTCGACGACCCCGCCGTGCGGGGCGTGGTGATCAACGCCCGCGACATCACCGCCCAGGTGGAGGCCAGGGAGCGCCTGGAGAGGATAAACCGGCTCTTCACCGGCCTGGGGGCCGGGGTCATGGACAACATAGAGCGCATCGTCTTCGCCTGCCGGGAGATTCTGGGAGTGAGCTTCGCCGCTTACAGCCGGGCGGAGAAGGGCAAGCTGGCGGTCATCTCCACGGCTCCCGGCGAGGAGGGCTTTCGGGTGGTCGATCCATCGGAAAACTGCCCCATCACCAAGCTCATACGGGAGGACGCCAAAGAGCCTCTGCCTCCACGCCGGCTCGACGTACGGCAGCACTGCGGGGAATGCCCGGTGGGGTCTCTTGAGGGATACGGGCTCTGCGCCGCCTATCCCGTCACCCGGATGGAGAGGACGGTGGGCTTCCTCTCCGTGTTCGACACCCTGAAGGAGGACCTCTCCCGGGACGAGATGGAGACCTTGGGATCCCTGGCCCGGGCCATATCCGTGGAGGAGGAGCGTCTGGCCCACGAGTCGGAGCTCAAGGATTTCATCGACATCGCCTCCCACGAGCTCCGCCATCCGGTGACCCTCATGAAGGGGTACGCCATAACCCTGCGGGATTACTGGGAGCGCATACCGGAGGACACCCGGAGGGAGCTGCTGGAGCACATCGACCGCGGCGCCGACCGCCTGGACCTCCTCATCCGGGAACTCCTCGACGTCTCCCGCATCGAGCGGGGGAAGCTGGACCTCAACCTCAGGGAGGTCCCTATTCGCCCGGTGGTGGAACGCGCCCTCTCGGAGATGGAGGCGCGTGGGAACCGGGGCCGCTTCCGGCTGCAGCTCCCTCCCGCGCTCGCGCCGCGCGAGATGGACCCGGAGAAGATACAGCGCGTCCTGATAATCCTTTTGGAGAACGCGGTCAACTTCTCTCCGCCGGACACCCCCATCGAGGTCTCCGCCGAGGAGAGTGATGGCGTGGTGACCCTCTCGGTCCTGGACCGGGGGTCCGGGGTGCCGGAAAAGGACCGGGAGCGCATCTTCGAGCGCTTCTACCAAGTGGAGGATGTGCTCCACCACTCCAAGTCCGGCATGGGCATGGGCCTGTACATAGCGCGGGAGATAGTGGAAGCCCATGGTGGAAGGATATGGTACGAACCGCGTCCGGGTGGCGGCTCCGCCTTCCGTTTCACCCTAAGTTGAAGCCATGTCCCGGTCACGGGCAAAGGAAGCCCTTCTCGCTGCCGCCGCACCCCGTTTCGACCTTAGGCATAGAGGTATCATCCGCCTTTGGAAATCCCGCCTGAAGAGCGGATTTCAAGCACCCTGCGCTCGCCTTGACCCTCTGGGCAAATATTCCCATCGTTGCCACCGTCTGATATATTTATTTAACGGCTGTCGGAAGCTCGTCAGCGCTCGAGGACGGGAATCTGGGAAGCGAAAGGGAAATCCCAATCCTGACCGTTTGGTGGAGTTTTCGTGAAATGGGGGCTGGCTCTCACGTCCCTTGCCTTCGAAGAAGCCCCTGGATTTTCAGTTCCGGATAATGAACGTCCGGCCGTTGCCTCGACAACGGACCTGATGACGAAAAGGAGCTTGACGGGCATCAGGAGAGGAAGCGAGGAGGGAGAGGGAATGAGCGATATCTACGCCGAAAAGCCTTGGTTGAAGAACTACGACGAGCACGTGCCGCCCAGTCTGCAATACGAGGAGAAGACCTTCGCCGAGAAGTTCCGGGAGGTGGTGGAGAAGTATGCGGACAAGACCTGCCTCATATACATGGGCAGGAAGATCTCCTACCGCGAGGTGGACAGGCTCTCCAACCAACTGGCCGCCTACCTGATAAAGAACGGCCTCAAGCCGGGCGACGTGGTGGGGATGCACATGCCCAACATCCCCGCCCACTACATCGGCGTGGTGGCGGTACAGAAGGCGGGCGGGGTGTCCACCGGGCTTAGCCCCCTGCTCACCCCCCACGAGATGGAGCACCAGCTCAACGACTCCAAGACCAAGTTCATCATGACCGTGGACGTGCTCTTTGAGAAGATAGCCGAGGTGGCGGACAAGGCGGGCTTCGAGACGGTGATCGTCAGCGAGATCGCCGACTTCCTGCCCGGAGTGAAGCGCGTCCTGGGGAAGATGCTCAAGAAGATCCCCACCGCCGAGGTGCGCCCCCTCGCCGGCAAGAAGGTGGTGCGCTTCATGGAGGCCATCAAGGGAATGCCCGCCGACCCCATCCTGGTCAAGCGGAGCATTGATGACCTCATCTTCCTCATGTACACCGGGGGCACCACCGGCCCCTCCAAGGGGGCCATGCTCACCCAGCGCTCGTACATGAACAACCGCCTGCAGGTCCTCACCTGGCTGGACCTCAAGCCGGAGGAGGTGGCCCTCTCCGCCTTCCCCCTCTTCCACATCGCCGGCCTGGCCCTGGGCGGGTTCTCGCTCACCAACGGGGCCACCATCATCTGCGTGCCCAACCCGCGGGACGCCCACTTCATCATCGAGTGCGCCAAGAAGTACAAGCCGACCATCATCGTCAACGTGCCCACCGTCTTCTACGAGCTGATGAAGAACCCTGAGTTCAAGGAGCTGGACTTCAGCGGCATCAAGTTCTGCCTCAGCGCCGCCGCCCCTTTCCCGCCGGAGAGCATCGGGGAGCTGGAGAGCGTCATCGGCCCCAACCGCTTCATCGAGCTCTACGGCATGACCGAGACCTCGCCGGTGACCTGCTGCAACCCCCGCTACGGGAAGAAGAAGCCGGGCTCCATCGGCATGCCCATATCGGACACCGAGTTCAAGCTGGTGGACCCCGAGACCGGGCAACTGGCCCCGCTGGGACAGCCGGGGGAGATCGCCGTGCGCGGGCCCCAGCTCATGAAGGGCTACTACGAGAAGCCGGAGGAGACGGCCAACGCCATCCGCGACGGCTGGATGTACACCGGCGACGTGGCCTACATGGACGAGGACGGCTACTTCTACATCGTCGACCGGGTCAAGGACATGGTCAACGTATCCGGGTTCAAGGTCTTCACCCGCGAATTGGACGACGTGCTGGTGAAGCATCCCGACGTGGACCTGGCCGCCTGCATCGGCGTGCCGGACCCCGACCGACCGGGTTCGGAGCGCGTGGCCGCCTTCATCATCCTCAAACCGGGAGTGGAAAAGAGCGACGCCAAGAAGGAGGAGATCCTCAAGTACCTCAGGGACACCGTGGCCCCCTACAAGGTGCCCAAGGTCATCGAGTTCGTGGACCAGCTCCCCACCAGCGGCGTGGGCAAGATACTCAAGCGGGAGCTCCGCGAGCTGGCCAAGGACAAACTGAGCAAGTGACCGTGAAGGCTATGACGCCGGGTGCCTGAAGCGACATCCCGGTAATAAGGCAGAGGTAAACCCCCTCCCTTAGGAGGGGGTTTGTTCAACAACTATCGTTTATCCTCTCGATTCTTTATCCTCTCGGTTTCTCAGGCCTAACCCCCTCGGGCTCTCAGGACTACCCGCAGGGCGCCTCCGGAATCCACTTCCCACTCGACGTCGCTCTCCCGGCCGGTGAGCCTCTCGTACATGCCCTGGACCGTCCCCACCAGGATCAGGGGGTAGCACGGATTCTTAAGGCATATCTCCAGTCCCCCAGCGTCCGGCTTCAGGCTCTCCAGGACCCCCAGCCCGCGCACGGCGAGTTCACGGCGAAAAGCATCCTCGTCACGGAACGTGTCATCGGGGAAAAACCCCTCTCGGGCGTAGCGCCTCTGGGCGTCCACCACCAACCTGGGTATCTCCTCGCCCAGCTCCTTCTCCAGCTCGTCCAGGACAGGCTGGATCTGGTTGGGGCCGGTGGTGGAGAGCCTCTTCCCCGTGGAAGGAGAGGTGATGATTCCCTCCTCGACGTTCCAGTTCAACCCCGCCAAGGGCCGGGGGACCCCGCAAGTAGCACATTTTTCCAGCTCAAGAGGCCCGTCCGCGTGAGAGTAGGTGCGCGGCGCCAGCCTGCGCTTGAGCTCTTCCGGCCTCGGCCTGGGACGGGCGGTCACCCGGTAAACGTCGTCACCCACAGGCTCATAAGCGACTTCGTGGTCGTAACCCAGCATGGCTTCCATGGCCGCTCCGTGGGTGGCGGTGCAGACATAAAGGGAGTAGGGATGGATGAGGTCGACGGTGTAGTAGTCGTCCTCGTCCTGTTCAAAGCGCATGTCGTAATACCTGAATATCCCATACCCGTTCAGTTTGGCGATCTCCGCCAGGCCGTCGTCCAGGTTCCGGAGGCTTAGGGTGCCCTCCCGGATCATGTCCCCCACCCCAGGGGGAAGGAGCGACTCCACATACATGCGAATGGCAGCCTGCACGGTGGAGGAGACGATATGCTCGATGGATGACCCGATAACCCTCTCCACCTCCCGGACGAGGGGGTCGAAGAACCCGAACTCCATGAAGGTGATGCGTTCGTCTGGCTTGCCGGTGTTGATGATGTCCCCGTTGTTCAGCCAGCGATGTTGCGATCCGATATAGGTGGGAATCCCACACTCCGGACAAGGCTCTTTCATGCGCGTCCTCCCTTCTCGCGGACTCTCCGTGTATTACCCGGAATTCGGGTCACCGCCGTACCCTCTCCCTCCGAGGGTTAGCTCAAGCGCCATCCCTCTTTCACGCTCCGTGAGAGCCTGAAGACCGGCTCAAGGGGCGGGATGGATCTCGCCTTTCGCCAACCTCTCCGAAGACCGGCCAGCCACGCTTACTTGAATCGGACATCCGGCCCGCAAGGTTTACAACCGTTGTCAATCACTCGATTTTTACCCTTTGCCGTTTCATTACGTCATCCACGAGCTTCGCTGGGCGTTGGGGGCCGTGATCTTACTGCTGCCCCGTCCGTCAAGACGGAACATCAGCCGATCGTTACGTTCCCTCCGTCAGCCTGGAACATCCGGCGGTTATTAATTAGAATTAACGGAAGCAGTCGGTGGAAGAGTGGGCAAGGAGGTTCTTCATGTCCGAGGTGTTCTTTGCCAACATGCGCTGTACTCCAAGCCGGGGGATGCTGGCAAAACTCTCCGAGTTGTGCGGGAAGGTGGGGCTGAAGGACATCATCGAGGAGAGGGACTTCGTGGCCGTCAAGACATCCTTCGCCGAGCCGGGCGGCACGGCCTATCTCCCGGTGATATACATCCGCGCCATGGTGGAGGAGGTCAAGAAGGTTGGCGGCCGTCCCTTCGTCAGCGACACCAACACCCTCTACGTGGGAGGCAGGGCGCATGCCCTGCGCCACCTGCAGACAGCGGCGGCCAACGGCTTCACCATGGAGACGGTGGGAGCCCCCATCATCATAGCCGACGGCCTGCGCGGCCACGACTTCGTGGAGGTGGAGATCGACGGCCGGCTGCTGAACAAGGTGAAGATCGCCTCCGCTTTCTACCAGTCGGACGCCTTCGTGGTCATGTCCCACCTCACGGGGCACGAGTTCATGGGCTTCGGGGGAGCCCTGAAGAACGTGGGCATGGGCATGGGCAGCCGGGGCGGGAAGCAGCAGATGCACTCGGACATCAAGCCAGCGGTGAACCCGGAGCGCTGCACGGCCTGCGGGAAGTGCATCGAGTGGTGTCCCGCCGGGGCCATCTCCATCGTTGGTAAGGGCAAGGAAAAACATGCCAAGATCGACCGCAGCCTGTGCATCGGGTGCGGGGAATGCACGGTGATGTGCTTCAAGGCCGCCATCCAGGTACGCCTCACCGGGGTCCTGGAGAACGCCCAGAAGAAGGTGGTGGAATACTGCATGGGGGCCCTTAAAGGGAAGGAGAACAAGGTTGCCTTCTTCAACTTCCTCATCAACGTGACCCCGGACTGCGACTGCTGGAACTACAGCGACGCCCGGGCCGTGGAGGACATCGGCATCTTGGCCAGCCGGGACATCGTGGCCGTAGAGCAGGCCAGCCTGGACCTCCTCAACGAGAGGGCGGGAAAGGACCTCTTCCACTCCATCTACCCGGCGGTGGACTGCCAGAAGCAGGTCGACTACGCGGCGGAGATGGGACTGGGCAGCAAGGAGTACGAGCTCATCAGTATTGATTAATGAGCATAGATCAATAGAGCCTCTCCTCCAGGTAGCCGAGTCCCAGAGCACGCAGCTTATCCGGGCGAGGCAGCCCGTCCTCGCGCAGGCCACGGTACGCGTAGAACTCCCGGAGCATGGTCTCCATGTCCGGGACCACCCCGGCGATGTTCCCCTCCTTGACCGGGGTCATCACCCGCTGCCCCAGCCGGTCGTCCGCCCCCGTGGCCCCCCATATGTGGCCCAGGCACCGCTGCAGGAACCACACGCGCTCCCCGGCTTCCATCATGGCCCCCACATCCCAGCCGTAGCCGGCGACGGCGTTGAAGAGCCCCACGAGCAGGGGGATGGTGAAGTCCGTGGCCGGGAACTCGCACCAGCAGGCGGAGTTCATGATGCATCCCAGGTCGGTGGCCTTGGCCACCGATTCCGCCTTGGTCTCCGTAGTCATACCCGGGTGGTGCTTGTCCAGGCCGATCTCCGGAAAACGGATGGCCCCCCACTCCAGCTGGTAGGTCATGTTGGAGACGTGGCACGCCCCTCTCACGGAGACGGCGTAGGCCAGCCCGTCCCCCCAGTCCAGGCGCGGGTCGTGCATGGGGGCCTCCAAACCCTTGGTATCGGTGAGGAAACGCTCGCTCCCTCCTCCCACCTCCTCTGCGGCAGCGCGAGAACCCTTGGCCAGGAGGGTGGCCAGTCTGCCCTCCCGCCGCACCAGCTTGGGCAGGAGCTCGATGACCGTGTCGATATCCCCCCACTTCAGCTCCACGCCCTCATAGTCCTCCGGCCTGAGGATGCCGTTCTCGAAGCAGTCCATGGCCCAGGCGAAGGTGGCCCCGCAGGTGATGGTGTCCATTCCCAGGCGGTTGCAGATGTCGTTTATCTTGGCCACCGCCCTCAGGTTGGAGTTCATGAGCATGGTCCCGAAGGCTCCCAGGGTCTCGTACTCCGGGCCCGGGCCCGGGCCCATGGCGTAGGGCCCTTCCTCCACCTGGACCACCGGCTTGCAGCGTACAAGACAGAAACGGCAGGCGCGCCTCCTCACCAGGATCTCCT
>NZ_JACVJJ010000069.1:0-12857 GCF_015711935.1 Candidatus Solincola tengchongensis | reverse complement strand
GTAGAGGAGGTGGATCCTCCAGGGGCCTCCCCGCTCCGCCCGCTCCCTTATGATGGAGGCGAAGGGGGTGATGCCCGAGCCCCCGGCGAGGAAGACCAGCTCCTCGGTGTCCGTCAGGGGCTCGGGGAAGAAGCTCCCCGCGGGGCCGCTGGCGAGGAAGGTGTCCCCCACCCCCACCCTCTCCAGGAGGAAGGGGGAGACGAAGCCCTCCGGGACGCGGCGCACGGTGATGTCCCAGTAGCCCTTCCCCGGCGGGGAGGAGATGGAGTAGGGACGGGAGGTCAGGACCCCGTCCACCTCGCAAAAGAGGTTCACGTACTGGCCGGCGCGGAAGGTGGGGAGGGCTCCCTCGGCGGCCTCCATGCGCAGGGTCTTGGTGCTCCCCGTCTCCTCGATGATCTCCGCCACCCTGAGCCTCACCCGGTCGGGGTGCAGGGAGGAGAGGGCGCGGTCGACCATGATGACCGGAGTTTCCCTCAGTTCCGCCCCCTCCACCTGCTTTTCCAGGTCCGCCTTCAGCTTGCCCACGGCCTCCGGAGCCGGACCTCCTCTCTCCAGGTCCTTGAGCACCTGGCGGGCGGTGAGGTACCCGGAGTACAGGGAGGGCTCGTAGCCGCCACCGATGTTCACCCAGGCCCCGCAGAAGTACAGCCCCTCCAGAGGACCGGCGGCCGGCATACGAACCAGGCCCGTGCCGGCGAACGTCTCGTCGAAACCGATTATGCTGCCGCCCGGATTCCGGGAATAGCGCATGTTGGTGAGGGGGGTGGCCACCTCGACCACCTCGATGTGCTCCCGGAGCCCCGGGGCCACGCGCTCCGCCAGCTCGAGCACCCGCCGCGCCACCCGCTCCTTGGTCTCGAAGTAGCGCTCCGGGGGCAGCTTGAGCCAGGGCTCGGCGAAGGCGATAAAGGTGCACACCAGTGAGGCGGTACCCGGAGGGGAGAACTCCTCGTCCACAGCGTTGTAGGTTGTTACCGCTATGTCCGAGGGCTCCATTATCTCTCCGGCCTGCATCTTCTTCCAGTTGCGGTCGACGTCGAAGCCCTCGCTGTAGAATGTCTCGTGGTTGGCCAGTCCCAGATCCCGGTACGTGCAGTCCACGCCCAGGTACAGGTTGACCGTGGAGGCCCCGGCGGTCCAGGCGCCCAGGCGGCGTAGGTACCAGTCGGGGGTGTTCTCCCGGCCCAGGAGCTGCAGGCAGGTCACGTAGGGGTTGGCGTTGCTCACCACCACCGGGCAGAGGACCTCCGTCCCGTCCTGGGCCTCCACCCCCCTGACCTTGCCCCCGTCCGTCAGGATGCGGGAGGCGCCGTTGCGCAGCCACACCTCTCCCCCCAGCTCCTCGATGCGGTCCATGAAGGCCTGGGACAGGGCCTGGGACTTCCCCTTCACGTGCCAGGGGCCGAACCTCAGATAACTCACCGTGCCCAGGGCGTAGGTGAGGAAGGACAGCCTGGAGGGCGGGTTGCAGTAGTAACCGCAGATGACATCGAGGACGGTGCGGGCCGCGGGGTCTTTTATAAGCGGGTCCCTGACCTCCTGGAGGCTCTTGCCGAAATAGGCGAGCAAAGTGGAAAATTCTTCCTGGTTCTCCATGACCATCTTCATGCCTACCCGGTTGGCGCGCAGGGCCTCGGAGGCGTAGCGGAACATTATGTCCGTGAACTCCCTTATGCCCTCGGCCTCGTCGGGGAACTGCTCGCACAGGGCCTCCTCGAAGTTCTCCCTCCCTATGGGCACCACCACGTCAACCCCCGGGAGCACGCAGCGGTAGAAGTCGGGGATGCGCACGAACTCCACCTTCTCCGTTATCCCCAGGTCCTTGAACATCCTCCACAGGGGACCGGGGTTCCTCTCGTCCCCCAGCCCGGAGAGCTCGTGCAGGGAGATCTCGAACTCGAAACGGCCCCTCAGGAAGGAGGTCGCATAACCGCCCGGTACGTAATGCCTCTCCAGGAGAAGGACCTTCCTGCCCTCCTTGGCCAGTTGGGCAGCGCAGGAAAGCCCTCCCAGCCCCGATCCTATGACCACGACGTCGAAATCCTTCATCTCCTCCTACCTCCCGCTGACCTCGTCCGCCTAGTCCCTCAGCCAATCGATTTCCTCATTCTTCCAGGTGATTCAAAGGCCCGCTCTCCGCCGTCCCCCGGGGCGGCGATCCACGCCGGTCCTCTGAACGCGAGGGTCCCATCCCTGCTCCGGGTCCTTTGCATTCGATATTTCCCATCCGCTTCAGAGCCCTAAAGTATCCCCCGCGAGCGGAGGGGATGGAGCCGATGCCGCCCCGCACATCCTCCTTTTCCCCCATACCCTCACCGAGTCCGTCCTCGCCACGACCGCACCGTTTACCATCCCGAAGCGCTTCTTCCCCTGCGGCCGCGACACGCAGGCCTTCCCTCCACTCGTAGAGTTCACCGCCGCGCCTTTGCTTCCCGAGGCCCGCCATCCTCTCCATCGCCGCTTCCGCCTCCGCCACCATCCCGGGCCATCGGCGGGAAAGGCTGTCCGGCAGGAAGGCCCTTACGCTCTTTCCTCTACCTCCACCCTCCCAAACTTCCGAAATTACCCGTCTCCTCGATGACTTTCTCCGCCTCCGCCACCATCCCGGAAAGCGCCTTTGCGAGCTACCCCGACAGGCGAACCGCCTCACCGATGCGAAAGAGCCTCCCTCGCCTCCCTACCTCCTCAGCGCCGCCATCCTCTCCATCGCCGCCTCCGCCTCCGCCACCATCCCGGGGATTATCTCCCCTATCGGTTTGATCTCCCGGATGAGCCCTACGTCCTGGCCGCAGACCACTATCCCCCCGTCCGGGTCGCCGGTGCGGAACATCTCCCGGGTGAGAGAACCGGCCACCACCTTGATTATCTCCTCAAAGGGTGCCCCCGCCGCCTCCAACTCGGAGGCCTTGAGGGCCGCGGCGTTCTTCCATACCCGGAGCCGGTTGTGCACCGAGCCCAGGATGACCGTGGTATCCGTCTCCCGGGCCTCCAGGAGGCGCCTCTTCACCGCCTCGTGCACCGGGCTCTCCACGGAGAGGAGCAGGCGCGTGCCGATGAGCACGCCTTCCGCCCCCAAGGCCAGTGCCGCCGCCAGTCCGCGCCCGTCGGCGATACCGCCCGCGGCGACGACCGGTATGTCCAGGACGTCCACCGCCCGGGGGACCATGGAGAGAAAGGTGAGATCGGCGTCCCCGATATGCCCCCCTCCCTCGCTGCCGAAGACGGTGACGGCGTGGAAGCCCATGTCCCTGGCCACTTCGGCATGGTGCACGGTTGTGCACTTGTGCATGAGGAGCACGCCGTTTTCCCGCAACCTCTCCACAAGCTCCTCGGGAGGCCGACCGCCGCTGGTCTCCACCGCGGCGACCCCGCCCTCCTCGAGGATGGCCTCCACGTAGAGCCGGTTGTCGATGGGCCGCAAGGCCGGGAAGAGATTTAAGTTCACGGCGAAGGGCCGCGAGGTGAGGGTCTTGAGCTTCCTCAAGGCCTCCCGAAACTCCTCCACGGTCGGAAAGGTGGCCGAGGACATCACCCCCAGCCCTCCGGCCTCGCTCACCGCGGCGGTGAACTCCGGTCCGCTGATCCACTGCATGCACCCGCCGATGACCGGGTGTTCTATACCCAACAACTCGGTGAGACGCGTCTTAAGCATGGAGAACCTCCGTCTACAGCTCCCAGGACGGCCGTCAACCCGCCGGCGCCGGATGGCGGAAACCGCCGGCACCTCCTCCCGGCATTCCGGCACATCCCCGGCATTTACGGACCCTCACGGCAATCATTGCCAATCCCGCCGCGGGCTCGGTGCCGCAGCCGTCCTGCCCCGGCAGCAAAGACCTCTTTTCATCTCATCTCCCGGCTTCGCCGTCCGCCTTACCGGTTCCGGAGACCTTTTCCAGGAATTTCCTCACGTCCTCGCGGTGCTCGGGGGAGACCACCCGCAGGGACTGCACGTAGGCCTCCAGGTTGAGCTGGTCGCGCAGGTCCGCCTTGAAGGCCGCGTTCACGAAACGCTTGGTGTGGGCCAGCACGTCCGGCGGCCTGCCGGCCAGGCGATGGGCCAGCTTCATGACCTCCTCGCCTATCTCCTCATGAGGCATCACGCGGTTGACCATCCCCATGCGCAGTGCCTCATCGGCCTCCACGACGCGGGCGGAGAGGGCGATCTCCTTGGCCCTCACCACCCCTACCCTCTGGGCCAGGAAATAAGCGGAGCCAAAATCGGGGACCAGGGAGAGGCGCACGAAGCTGAGATAGAAACGAGCCCTCTCGGTGGCGTAGGTGATGTCCGAGGCCATGGCCAGGCCAAAACCCCCTCCCACCGCCCATCCGTCCACCTCGGCTATATAGGGCTTTGGGCCCTCGTGAAGCTCATAGATGAGCTCACCCATGCGGCGCATGGTGCTGTTGAGGAGCTCGGGCTCCATCTTCTCCCCCATTATGGTGAGATCCGCCCCGGTGGAGAAGTTCCCCCCGTCGCCCCGGATCACGATAACCCTCACCTCCGGGTCGTCCAGGACACGACGCAGCCCCTCCATGAGGGGCCCGATCATCTCCGCACCCATCGCGTTCATGTTGGGGCCGCTCATTGTGCAGCGGGCCACTCCTCCCACCAACTCGATCCTGAAGGCCTTGCTTTCCATTTCCTTCCTCCTACCGCTGTCCGCCCTACGGTCCACGTATTTAACCGCATGATAAGCGCGGCGCGAACTAGGTACCGAGCGTGTGAACGCACGGACGGCCTACACCGGATACCCTTTCTTCACCTCCCGGGATCGTCCCGCTCAACGATCCAGCAGGTTAAAGCACTTCACGTCCAGCATGCTTCCGGTGCGTTCCTCCTCGAAGACCGCCTTCACCCGCGCACCAACCTCGTCTTAACCCCGCTACTTGCAGGGACCGCTCGTCCCGCTCAACGATCCAGCAGGGTGAAGTGCTTCACGTCCAGCATGCTGCCGGTGCGTTCCTCCTCGAAGACCGCCTTCACCCGCGCACCCACCTTTATCTTCTGGGGGTCCGTCTCGTCCAGATAGTGGAGTATATAGGTGTCCGCGCCGTCCAGCTTGATAACCGCGTACCCGTAGGGTACCGGCTTCTGCTTCCCGGTGGAGGGATCCACGAAACCGAAGCTGACCACGGTGAAGGTGATTATCTCCCCCTCGTCGGAGACGGGCACTAGCTCGGTGAGCTCCACGAAGCAGGGCCCGCACACGTTTCGCGGAGGCACGTAGACCTTACCGCACTTTGGGCACCTTACCCCCACGAACCTCTTGTTGTCCCGCAGCTCGGTGAGGAACCTGGACCCGTACACACCCGCCGACCAGCGGAAGGGCTGCTCCGCCTCCCCGCTCTCCAGTTTGATGAGTTCCTTCCTCTCCTCGGCCATGAACCTCACCCCCGCCGTCTCTCCGGCATCTCCCTGCCCATGAGCAGGACGTCGGACCAGAAGCAGCCCCCGAACCCGGTTGCCAGGGCTATCTCCACGTCCGGGACCTGTCGGTCCCCGGCACGCCCCTGTATCTGCAGCGCGCACTCCGCCACCCGGAGCAGCCCGGTGGCCCCGATGGCGTTGGAGGACATCACCCCTCCCGAGGGGTTCACCGGGCACTCCCCGCCCATGTCCGTGGCCCCGGAGCGCACCAGGGCCGGGCCGCCGCCCCGCTCGCAGAACCCGAGAGACTCCATGTAGCGCAGCCCGGCGAAACTATAGGGGAGGTACAGCTCGGCCACGTCTATCTCCTTGAGGGGGTCCTTGATGCCCACCTTGTCGTAGACCTCCTTCGCCGCCCACTCCAGGGCCGGGAACCACCACCCGTTCTCGAGGGCCTGGTTGACGTAGGGGTCACTGGTGTAGGCCCACAGGTGGCGGTCGGCCACGGCCAATATCCAGGCCGGTCTCTGGGGAAACTCGTCCACAACGTCCTCGGAGGCGAAGACCACAGCGCAGGCCCCGTCGGTGCGCGGGCACATGTCCCCCATCTTCACCGGCCAGGAGAGATAAGGCGAGTTCATGACATCCTCGATGGTCAAATTGATGTGCAGGTGGGCGTAGGGGTTGTTCAGGGCGTGCCGCCTCTCCCGCACCGCCACGTAGGCGGCGTCCTCCTCGGTGGCCCCGGTGAGGTGCATGTACTGGGTGGCCTCCAGGGCCAGCCCGGCCACCGCACCGGCGAAGATGGGCCGGTCCCAGAAGGGGTCGAAGGCGGTGATGATGGCCCCCGTGGTGTCCGACTCCGAGTTCTTCTCCCAACCGATGGCCAGCACCCGGTCGAAGAGGCCCGAGGCCACATGGTAGTAGGCGGCCATGGCCACCGTGGTCCCCGTGGTCCCCCCGGTGGTGAGCTTCATGATGGGCTTCATGAGGGCGCCGCTCCCGTCCACCGACCAGGTGTCCACGTAGTTGATGCCCTCGAAGTGGTCCATGTTGCCGATGACCACGGCATCGATGTCCCGGCGCGAGATGCCCGCGTCCTCCAAAGCGGCGCGAACGGCCTCGTTTATGAGCTCCTGCCCGTTGACGTCGGGCCGCGAGGAGCGCTGCTTGGTCATACCCACACCGACCACGGCGACTCGCTTGCCCATCACCGCTCACCTCCCAGGACCCACACGCAATGCGACTGTCCGCAGGGGCCGTTGATGCCGTGGGCCACCGCCGTGCGCACCCCTTCCACCTGCCTCTCCCCGGCATCACCCCTTATCTGTAAAACACACTCGATGATGCGGTTCAGGCCGGCCACAAGCACCGGGTGCCCGGAGAGGCAGCCCCCGGAGGGGTTTACAGGGAGCTCGCCGTCGAAGGCGGTGGCCCCCGAGGCGGTCAGCTTCGCGCCCTCCCCGGGCCCGCAGAACCCCAGCCCCTCCAGCCACATGAGCTCCATGTAGGTGAAGGCGTCGTAAAGCTCCACGAGGTCGATCTCCTTTCGCGGGTCGGAGATCCCGGCCATGGAGTAAGCCCTGCGCGCCGCGTCCCGCAGGGCGTGCACATCGGACAGGTAACGGTCCCCGAGGTGATAGGCGTCGCAGCAGTGGGCCACTCCCTTGACCCAAACCGGCTTTCCGGGGATCTTCGCCGCACGCTCGGCAGAGGCCAGGACGACCGCCGAAGCCCCGTCGGATATGGGGCAGCAGTCCAGCACCTTCAGGGGCTCGGCCACGTAGGGCGAGGACATCACGTCCTCCACGGTGAGCCTCAAGGGCAGTTGGGCCACCGGGTTGCGGAAGGCGTTGCCGTGGTTCTTCACCGAGACCAGGGCGCAGTCCTCCTCGGTGACGCCGTATTCGTCCATGTAGGCACGGGCCTGCAAAGCGGAGGAGGTGACCGCCTCCACGCCCAGGAAGCGCTCGTAGATGGGGTCGAACATGGCATTGGTTATCAGAGGCATCACGCACTCCGAGCCCTTATGATGGGCGCACACCAGGGTGGTTCCGAAGCTCCCGGACAGGATGCGCATCAGCCCGTAGAATGCGCCGAAGGTGCCGTCCCCTTCCACCGTGGAGACGTTCTTGTCGAAGGAGCCACAGGCGTCCTGCACGGCCATGGATGAAATTGTTCTCCCATCGAAGAAGTCGTTGGACACGGTCACCACGTTGTCCACCTGGTCGATGGTCATCCCCGCGTCCTCCAAGGCCAGGCGCACCGCCTCATAGACCAGGTCCGCGTATCCGTCCTCACGCCTCTCCCGGCGCATGGCGGTCATGCCCACCCCCACTACTGCCACGGGCTCCATTCACCTCACCTCCCGCTTCCCAGCCGCTTTTCCGCATTTCCACGCTCCGCCGCAAACGAAGCCTCCGGGCGCGGGAAGGCATCCGTTCCGAAAAATGGCATAAAATACCACATCCCTTCTCGTTTTCCCATGTATCATTCAACCCACCTCCCGGCAGGGACGGAAATAGCGGACGTCCAGGACGGAACCCTCACGTTCCTCGGCGAAGACCGCCTCCACTGGAAGGCCTCTCTCCAGCTCTCCCTCATCGAACTCATGGAGGAGATGAATAAAGCCGGTGTCCGCTCCCTCAAGCCTTATGATCCCGTAAGCGAAGGGGAGAGGCAGGGGGGAAAGCTGGGGATGGTGCCTGTGGACCACTGTATAGGTGAGAAGAATCCCCCTCTCCCCCAGCTCCACCCACTCCGCGCAATCCCGTTCACAGTCCGGGCAGTTGCGGCGCGGCGGATGATAGACTATGCCGCACCCGGGGCAGCGCGTTCCCAGGAACTTCCTTTCGTCGCGCAGGGCCTGTAGATACCTCGTGCCCACCTCACCGGCCGCCCACCGGTAGGGGACCTTTATCCTCCCCTCCAGGACCACTATTTCCTGTTCTTTCCTCCAGTCCTCCATCCCTTCACCTCCCTCGTCCCCGTGACCCCGTGGCTGCCCTTTACCTGCCGGTCCTCCGTACAATCCTCCCCTCGTAATCCTCCCCCCGGCCGCGAATCGCGGGGCCGGTCTTCGTGAGGGTAGCGCCCCACCTCCCCCGGCTCTGAGGACGCTTGTCTCTGGGCATCCGCCTCCAGGGCCTCCCCCTTTTTCCTAAATCTCCCTCCGGCACTCCGGCCCAAAAAGGCCAGGCCGAATCCCCTCAACACTTTCCGCCGGCCGCGGCGTCCCCGGCGTGTTCGAGCCGCCGCCTCGCTGCTCCCGATTCCTTCCGGCCGCCTCCAAAGACGTCTTCCTGAAAGGTACGCGGCCTCCCCCTCTCCCCGACACCCGATCCGGCACCCCTGCAGGAAGAGGCCGAACCGGATCCCTTCCGCACTTCCCGCCGGACCCCGTATCCACGGCCCGTTGGAGACCCCACCTTGATCCGCTCCTCACGAAGCGCCCGCCGCGCTTCCTTGCTCAGTCCTTCTTACGGCATCCCTGCAGGAAGAGGTCGAAGAAGATCTCCGCTATCTCGTCCGCGTTGTACTTCCCGTCCGGGTGGAACCACACGGAGAGCCAGTTGCACATGCCGGAAATGGCCCGCACGGCCATGGGCACGTCCACCTCCCGGAACCTACCTTCCCGGATGCCCTCCTCCAGGAGCCGGCGGTAATAAGACTCATATTCCCGGCTCAACCCCCGGATGAAGGACCGTTTCTCCGGGGGAAGCTCGCCTTCCTCGGCCAGATAAACGGCGAAGACGTCCCCGTGCGCGGAGAACATGTTCACGTGCCAGCGGATGAGCCGGCGCAGTTTCTCCTCCACCGAGCCCGGTTCATCCATAATCCTCTTGGCCCCCTCCATGAGGCGCTCAGTGGCCGACTCGCAGATCGCGTAGAGCAAGTCGTGCTTGTTGTCGATGTAATAGTAAAGAGCCGGCTTAGTCACGTTGAGCTCGGCGGCGATGTCGTCCATGGTGGTGGCGCGGTAACCCTTCTCCCGGAAAAGACGGGCGGCGACAGCCATGATCTCCTCCCAGCGCGCCTTGTTCATCCCCTTACCTCCTCAGATCCCAAGCCGCGGCAGAACGCAGGCCTCAGGCGTAGAGCCCCAGGCTGGTGGCGATTATCTCGCGCATGATCTCGTCCGTGCCCCCGCCTATGCGCGAGACGCGCATGTCCCGCCAGGCCCTCTGTGCTGGGTACTCCATCATGTATCCGTAGCCGCCCATGAACTGCATCGCCTCGTCGCACACCCGGAAGGCCACCTGGGTGGCCAGAAGCTTGGCCATGGATATCTCCTTCACCGGGTATTCACCGCGGTCGTACCTCCAGGCGGTGATGTAGGTGAGGGACTTAGCCGCCTCCAGCTCCGTAGCCAGATCGGCCACTCGGTGCGCTATGGCCTGGTTCTTGACGATGGGCTTCCCGAACTGCGTCCGCTCCCGCCCGTACTCGATTGCCTGCTGCAGGGTCACCTCGGCGATGGCGATGACCGCCACGGCCACTATGAGCCGCTCCCCTTGCAGCTCCCACATGATGTTGTAGAAGCCCCTCCCCTCCTCGCCCAGCAGGGCATCCTCAGGAATTACCATATCCTGGAAGTATATCTCCGCCGTGTCCGAGGACCACTGACCCACCTTTTCCAGCTTACGGGAGACGATGTATCCAGGGGTGTCCGTGTCCACGAGGAAGAGGCTCATGCCCTTATAACCCTTTTTCTCCCGGTCCGTCCGCGCCAACAGGGTCATGAAATCCGCCCGGTAGCCGTTGGTTATGAAGATCTTGTTGCCGTTGACCTTCCAGCCGCTGGGCACCCTCTCCGCGTAGGTCTTCACGGCGGCCACGTCGGAGCCGGCCCCCGGCTCGGTTATCCCCAGGCAGGCTATCTTCTCGCCACGGATGGCCGGCACCAGGTACCTCTGCTTCTGCTCCTCGGTCCCGAAGGCCAGGATGGGGGGCGTGGCCATGCCTATCTGCACCGCCACCCCGGTGTTGACCCCGAACGAGCCGCACTTGGCCAGCTCCTCCATTAGGACGATGTTTGTGAAGTAGTCCCCACCGCCTCCACCGTATTCCTCCGGGAAATGCAGCCCCAGAAAGCCGAGCTCCCCCAGGCGCCGGAAGACCCAGTCGGGAAACATACCCTCCGCCTCCCACTCCTCGGCGTGGGGGACTAGCTCTCTTTCCACGAACTCTCGAACGCTGCGCCGCAGCATCTCGTGTTCCTCGGTGAAGAAAAGGCTGCTGTTCATGACCCTCCCCGGACCTCCCTTTGGCTCGTGTCCGCCGCCGCTGTCCCTCCCCGGGCGGACAAATTATTTTACTTAACGTTTAGTAAATTATAAAAAGATCGCACGGATGTCAAGTCGAGGTCCCTGCGAGAACCATCGTCCCTTAATCCCCGCGGGATCGCTCGTCCTGCCTGTATGACCAGGCGGAACATCGTCCCTACGGTTGGCCCGGACGACGAGGCGCACCTCGGTCTCCCCCGCCTTCCAAGCGGCCTATGGGAACGAACCCGTCCCTCCCACGGGAAAGGAGACCGGCCGCACGAGCTGGCGGGTTGCGATAGATAGGATAGGTCGCCTAGCCACAATGGATGCCTTGTCGTGGGGGCCGGGAGACGACCTTCGTGGAGATTATGGAAGGACTAGCCGGCGGGCCGCAAACGGATAGCCATCCCGCTCCCGTGGGCGCTTCGTTCGGCGGTAGCCGGAAGAGAGGTTCGGGGATGGGATGGGAAAGAGGGTAAGGTAGTCTTCCACGCGGGCTATCGGGTCACAGGCGGACAGCTCGCCTCATCCGATGATGCTCCCTCGGTGACGGCCGCGGACACTTTTCCCGGAGCGTGCGAGGAGAAGACCGTTATCACGGCGGGACGGCGATGCCGAAGGACCTCTCGAGGGCGAGAAAAGGAAGAATGTCAACATCCTGAGGATCCCGCGGGAGACCCCGGCACCTTAGACGGTAACCGCCGTGGTGTTCCCCGACGCATGGCGAAGAACGTCCGGGGAGAGCCTGATGTGAGAAAAGGGTTTCCAGAGAGCGGGCAAGGGTGGAGGCTCTTGATACTCAGGAGCGGAAGTGGTAGCTCCCGTTGAGGATACGCCTGACGGCCACTTCCAGGAATTCCCTCTGGAAACCCGGGGCCACGCCTCCGCGCCGCTGCCAGGCCAGAACGGCGCGGAGCAGGCGCAAGATCTCCATGGGCGACATGCCGGCTAGGGCGCTGCGGAACTCCGGCCGTCCCTTGCCCGCCAGAAGGGCGAGGAGCGACCACTCCCGCGCCGTCCTCTCCCGTTCCGGCTTCACCAGCTCGCGGTAGGCTTCCCCCGGCGTACCCCTCTCCCCGCGGGCTGCCGTCCCCGCCAGGTACCCGGTGGCCAGGGCGGAGGATATGCCCTCCCCCAGGGCGTTCATGAACCCCGCCGCCTCCCCGGCCACCAGCACCCGGTGAGTCCCCAGGCAGAAGCGGTTGCGCGCGGCGGGAAAGATGACCCGACAGCCCATGTCCATGAGCGGGCTCCCCCCCGCGAAGCCGTATTCCCTCCGCAGCATGGCGTGGAAGGCCTCGCGGGCCGGGCGCAGCCTCCGCCCGCGCCTTACCGAGGTGTCCACCACCACCAGGTCATCCTTGGCGTACACGGCCGGATAGACACCGTAATCGGCGTCCAGGAAGACGTGGAACACGTCCGGCTCGAGCTCCACGCGGCAGCGGTGATACTCATGGCGGGTGACGATCTCCGGGACCCCGACGGGAAAGTCGGGGTCCAACTTCCTGGCCACGCGGGACAGACCACCGTCGGCGGCGACGAGGACCTCGGCCTTCAGTGAGAAAGCCTCACCATTTCTTTCCAGAAGGACCTCCACCCTGTCGCCCCACTCCGCGAAGTCCACGAGCCTGGTGCCGTCCCATATCTCCGCCCCCGATTCTCGGCACAACCAGGCGTCAAACCTGTCCCGCCAGACGTTGAGGCCCGGTACGCGGACGTCCACCCACCTGCCACCGCCGTAATGAAGGCGTTCCGCGCGTATCTGGAGCGGCTGGGCGCGGACCTCATCAGGGATAGGGCCGAAGTGGCGGCCGAGGAACTCCCGGGCCTCGGTGAAGATATATCCGGAGCAGGGTTTGGGCCTCGGCATCCTCTTCTTCTCCACCAACAGGGTGCGCAGCCCGCCCTCCGTCGCCGCCCTGGCAGCGGCCGCTCCGGCCGGTCCACCACCTACCACGATCACGTCGTAATCCAGGTCCCTCATCCTCGACCCCCCGTCGCGAAGACCGACTGCGCCGTACCCCGTTTCCCGGCTCTTACGCTGGGCAAGGGTCGCGGGTCATCCACTCCACTTTACCATATAAACATCCCGGCTTTGTCCGAAGCCGGAAGGGCGGGGCACATAGGGACTCCGGGGCGTGGGCCCGGGTCGGCGGAAAAATCCCTTGAGCGGGGGACGACAAAAACATCCCCACTTTGTCCGAGCCCGGCAGGGGGGG
>NZ_JACVJJ010000068.1:0-9637 GCF_015711935.1 Candidatus Solincola tengchongensis | reverse complement strand
TTCAAGACTCCCGTACCGGGCGGCCACGCCGCGCCGCGATCCCGGCTGGTCGGCTTGGGCCCGGCGGCGGGGAGAGTTCCATCCTCAGCGGCGTTTCCCTTTCCCCCGATCCGCGTAAAGGCCGGACAAGAGGTGAGGAAACCCCTGGAGGTGTCCCGTCCCCGGCCTCACACCCGCTCCTTCTCCGCGACTCCCGCCGCCTGGAGCGCCAGGTCCACCAGGTCGTAGACCTGGATCTCCGCTCCCATCTCCTGCGCGGCATCGCGGAGGACGCGCACGCACCACGGACAGGCGGTGGCCAGCCCCTCCGCTCCCGTGGCCAGGGCCTCCTCCACCCTCTCCCGCGCGGCGAAGGAGGCGAACTCGGGGAAGGCCTCGTAGACCCCGCCCCCCGCCCCGCAGCACCAAGCGTACTCCCGGATGCGCTCCATCTCCACGAGGCCGGCGCCGGGGAGGGCGCGCAGGAGGTTGCGCGGAGCCTCGTACACCCCCTTGCGCCCCGACCTCTTCATGGACATGGGGCGCTGCAGCTTGTCTCCCTTCCAGTCTCCCAGGTAGGGCTCGCCCATCCTTCCCAGGTGGCAGGGGTCGTGGTAAGTGAGGAGGAGGGGCACCTCCTCCCTGAAGCGCAGCCTGCCCTCGGAGACCAGCCTCTCCAGGAGCTGGGTTATATGCAGGACCTCGCAGGGGAGCTCCTTGCCCATGCGCGGATAGAGGTAGCGGAAGTGGGCGTACCCGTCGGCGCAGGGGGTCACCAGGATGCGCGCCCCGGAGGCCTTCACCCGGGAGAGCAGGTCCTCGGCGTAGTTCTCCGCCTCTCCCCGGTATCCCAGCTCGTAGGCCCTCCCGCCGCAGCAGGATTCCTCGGCCCCGGCGATGCCCACGTCCTGCCCGGCCTCCAGGAGCAGCCGCACCGCCCCGCGCACCGTCTCCCGCAGCTCGGGGTCGTAGGAATAGCGGCAGCCGGCATGGAAGAGGACCTCGCACCTCTCCTTGTTGATGTCCTTTAAGGGCAGGCCCTCCGCCCATTCGCCCCGCTTGGCCTTGGGCTCGCCCAGGACGTTGTCCTCCCGCTTCAGGGCGTCGATGACCGCCATGTGCTCCACCATGAGGAAGCCCTGCTCCACGCAGTGGGCGCGGAGCTCGAGGAGCACCTCGGTGATGTCGATATCGTCACGGTAGACCTTGCAGGCGGTATCGCAGGCCCCGCACAGCTGGCACTTGTAGACGATCTCCGCCACGGCGTCGTTGAGCTCCGAGCGGCCGGTGAGCAGGGAGAGGCCGATGATCATGCGCCCGGAGCCGGAGTAGGCGTGGAAGTTGTAACGGCAGATGGAGGGGCAGTTCTTGGCGAACCGCCAGCTCTTGATCTGGTTGAAGGGGACCCACTTGCAGGAGGAGCAGCGGGAGCAGCCCTCCATGTCCCTCTGGTAGTCGGAAAGAGCCATCTTAAGACACCCCCTCTAGCGCGATCCTCCCCGGGAGGAGGAATGTCCGAACCAGCCGGTAACCGGAAAAGGCCGCCTCAGGAGAGACCCTCTCCGTGTCCTCGCCCCTTGCGGGAAGGACGGCGGCGTCCCTCGGGTCGCGGGCGGCCATTCAGACCACCTCCTCCTGGAAGCAGAGCTTGCCCCGGTTGAGGACGTGGTCGGGGTCCAGCATGTCCTTGACCTTGCGGAGCACGCGCACCGTGTCCGGGCAGCGGGCGTAGGCCAGCTCGGACCACACCCCGTAGGGGCGGGAGAAGAAGGCCCCCGCCTCCGAGAGGGCCCGGGAGGCGGAGAGGTGGAACTCCCGGGCCTTGGGAGCGTCCTCCGGGTTGAAGTATATGGTGAACTCGAGGTGCGCGTTGCGTCCCTGCTGGATGGGCTGGATGTAGACCCCCAGACGCTGGATGGGGTAGCCGAAGCGCTCCGCCTCGCCCTCCATGACGGAGAGGAAGCGGGGCACCTGGTCCAGGGTGGTGAGGAAGAAGATGTCCAGAAAGCCGCCCTTCGGCCTCGTCTTGTAGTAGGGTTCGGGGGAGGGGGCGGCGAGGATTCTTTCCATCTTCTTCCAGGAGCATCCCGGGACCTCGGAGGCCGCCGTGACCCCCGCCGCCTGGGCGTGCCGCGCCAGGTCGTGCTCCTGGTAGGCTACCCTCTGTTCCGGCAGATACTCGTAGCCGGAGACCCCGTAGACCACCGTCCAGGGGGCCTGCTCTCGGGCCAGCTCCTGTATGCGCTCCGGGTCCTCGGCGATCATGGTGGCCAGGGCGAAGGAGTTGAGGATGAGCCACTCGTCCCCCAGGCGGGGCCGCAGGGCGCGGTAGGTGAAGTCGATGAGCCTCTCCAACTTGCGGTCGGGAACGAACCATATCTTATGGATCCTGGGCTTCACCTCCAGCTTGAGGGAGCACCAGGTGACCGCGGCCATGGTTCCCTGGGAACCCTGGACCACGCGCACGAAATCGGTCTGCGCGGGCCCCATGGGGTTCTTCTGCGCCGCGCCCGCCGCCCACTGCTGCTCCAGGGAGCCGGGCCCCGCCGCCGAACCGGTGCGGAAGAGGTCCCCAGTCCCGAAGACCAGCTCGGTGCAGAGCATGGGGTCGGTCATGTCCCAGTGGTACTTGGGGATGATGATGGGCTCCCGCTCCAGGCAGGAGGCCAGGACGGACTTGCCCCGCTTGGGGAGGAGGGGCATGAGCACCTTGAGCCCCAGCTTGTCCACCTCGGGGATGAGCTTCTCATAGGTCACGCCGGCCTCGATGAGAGCCACCTTGTTCCTCCGGTCCAGGCGGACGATCCTGTCCATGCGGGACATGTCCACGATGATGCCCTCCCCGCGGGGGACGGAATCCCCGCGGAGGCGGGGCGGCGCGGAGGAGGAGAAGACCAGGTTGTACTTCTCCTCACGGGCCAGCCTGATGAGCTCCCGCACCTCCTTGGTGCTTCCCGGCCGGACCACGGCCAGGGGCTCACCGCCCTCCACCGTTCCCGCCGCGCGGTAGGTGGAGAGCAGCTCCTCTGCGGTGGAGACGTTTTCGCCCCCCACCACCGCGGAGAGCTTCTCTAAAACCACCTTCGTCTCGGCCATCTCTCCCACCCCCTCAGGCCGCCTTGCGGACCCTTCCCGCCAGGGCCTTCACCCTCTCCGGTAGGGAGGGCTTGGGCTCCCCGGTCAGGGTCCTCTTGATGGTGTCCGCCATGCGCCGGGCCATGAAGGCCTGGACCTTGGAGGAGGAGAGGAGCCTGTCCGCCAGGCGCATGAGGCGGTCGTTGTTCAGGTACTTGAGAAAGGGGCCGGCCCGGTCCAGGAGGCGGTCCACCTTCATCACCGTCTCCTCCTTGGCCTCGTCCATGCGGTTGAGCAGGTCCCCCATGTCCGCGCCCGTCTCCTCCATGACCAGCTCCAGGGCCCGCCCCTGGACGGACATGAACTTGTCCAGCACGCCGTTGCGGTAGGCGCACTGCATGACCCAGAAGACCTCCTGGGGGTCGATGGCCATCGTCCTCACCTCCCGTCAAACCTCGCCGGCTCTTCCTTCAGTTACCAATATCTGCCATAAACAGCCCAGCCATCTGGAATAGGTTGGAAAATATACCCTGCCCGCTCCTTCCGTGAGCCGATGCCGTTTCGCTTTCAGTGACGCTCACCAAGAAGAATATCCCCTTCACCAAAGCCTCAAACCCGTATTCTTCCCCTCGACCCTTCTTTTACGCTTCCGCTCGAAAGAACCCGCGCCGAGCCTCTCTGCCTCAAGCCGGCTCGAAGTCCTCCTCTCGGCCACGCTTCACCTGCGCCGGGGTGCTGCCCTGACAGGGAACTGGCGCCTGCTTCGGAAACCCGGTTTCACAGGACCTTCTCCTCCCGCAGCAGGAGGGCCAGCTTCTCGCCCGCCTCCGCCGGGGAGTCTGCCTCCACCAGGCGGCAGCGCCTCTCCCGGCTGGGAGGCTGGAGGGAGGCGGTCTCCGTCCAGGGGGGGAGCGGGAGTTCCACCCCCAGCTCCTGTGCCTTCACCACCCTCTGGGGAAGCTCCTTGGCCGCCCTTATGGCCTGCAGGCTGGGGTAGCGCAGGTCCCCCACCTCCCCGCTCACCGTGACCAGGGCGGGAAGGGCGCACTCCACCACCTCGTAGCCATCGGAGAGCACCCTCTCCACCACCACCCTGCCGTCAGCCACCTCCACCTTCTGGGCCAGGGTGACGGCGGGGAGGCCCAGGAGCACGGCCACGCCCAGTCCCACCACGCCGGCGTTGGTGTCCGAGGCCTGGCGCCCGCAGAGGACGAGGTCGAAGGGCTCCAGGCCGCGCAGCGCGGCGGCCAGGAGGGTGGCCGTGGTACGCGAGTCCAAAAGCGCCTGGTCCAGGGAGTCGTCCTCCACGAGCACGGAGGCGTCGGCCCCCGCGGCCACGGCCTTGAGTATCACCGCCCGGGAGAGGTTCTTCCCCAGGGAGAGGAGGGTGATGGTCCCACCGACCTGCTCCTTGATGCGGATGGCGGCTTCCAGGGCGTTCTCGTCGAAGGGGTTGATGACCGGCGGGATGCCGCGGGGGACCACCCTCCTCTCCGCGGAGTTCACCTCGAAGGAGGAGGGAGGGCCCTCGGGGTCGGGCACCATCTTGGCCAGGACCACTATGTGCATGCCCTTCTCCACCTCCTCTCATTCCGAGACCAGTTCCCTCACCTTGGAGAGGAAGGCGGGGAGCACCTCCCGCCAGTCCCCCACCACCCCGTAGTCGGAGACCCGGAAGATGTAGGCCTCCGGGTCCTTGTTGATGGCCACTATCTTCCCCGAGTCCCCCATGCCGGAGAGGTGCTGGCTGGACCCGGAGATGGCCACGGCGACGTAGAGGTCTGGGGCCACCACCTTTCCGGTTATGCCCACCTGGCAGGTGGTGGGGGCCCAGCCCGCGTCCACCGGCGGCCGGGAGGCTCCCACCGCCCCGCCCAGGAACCGGGCCAGCTCGCGCAGGGTCTCGAAGCCCTCCTCACCGCCCATGCCCCGTCCTCCGGAGACCACCACCCGGGCCTCCTCCAGGGGGCACTCCCCGGCCTCCAGGCGGTGCCTCTCCAGGACCCGCATCCTCGCCTCCGCCGGCGTCTCCAGGTCCAGGGGGATGAGCTCCCCGCTCGATGCGGAAGGGGGAAGGGCCTCCCCCACCCTGGAGCGCACCGTGGTCAGGGCCAGGGGGGTGGCGGCCTTCATCCCGGCAAGGGCGTTACCGCCGTAGACTGGTTTGGTGAGGATGAAGCCCTCTCCCTCCACCCGGATGCCCACGCAGTCGGTGACCAGTCCCGCCTGGAGGGAGAAGGCCAGGCGGGGGAGGAGGTCCTGCCCCAGGGGGGTGTGCCCGGCCAGGACCAGTCCCCCGCCTCGCTCACGGAAAAAGGTTGCCAGCAGAGGTGTCCATACCTCGGGGTTATAGGGGGTGAGCTCCGGCCGGTCAAGGAAGAAGACCCGGTCCGCTCCCCGGGCGGCGAGCTCGGAGCAGGCCTCCTCCACGCCGCTTCCCAGGACCACCGCGGATAGGCCTCCTCCTTGCGCGGCAAGGCTCCTGCCCAGACCCAGGAGCTCCAGGGTGAGCCTCGTCGGTTTACCCGCCTCGTCGAGCTCGGCGATCACCGTGACGTCAAGGTCGTTTTCTCGCATCTGTGCCTCCGGATTCGTCTTCCCGCGGTTTTCGGCTCATCCCGTCCGGATGGAGGATTGTGTGTGCAGGGGAAAGACAGAGGGGCTTTCCCCGGGTGTCATCGCGAACGGCACCTCCTCCCCACCGGCATCTCGCATTCCCTCCCCAATTGAAGAGGCGGCTTTCGTCCCGGCTGCGTCTGTGCTGCAACGAAAGCCGCCACTCAAATATGACTGATAGTCAACTTATACCACCCGAGCGCCGCAAAGTCAATCAAATTTTTAAGATTTGTATGGTATTCGTGGATGGTATTCGTGGATGGTAAAGTACAAGGGCATGAAAAGGGGCCACGCTCCCTTGATGTCTTGTATGGTTTTCCTGCGTGATGTACACCCTTTATACCCGTTCCCTCGAGGTCCGTCTCTTACCGGTGGCTTTTTGGTTCTTCCACAGCTACCCTCCATGATCCGCATCCTTTATGTACGTGCTGAGCAAGCGATATATTGGGTTGAGGACGAAAGGTACGGTTCTTGGGTATGGAAGGGAGTGATGGAGATGCTCTCGGAGAAGATGCAGGAGGCGCTCAACGACCAGATGAAGTGGGAGTTCTACTCCGAATTCCTCTACCTGGCCATGGCGGGCTACTTCAAGTCCCGCAGCCTGGACGGGTTCGCCAACTGGATGACCGTGCAGGCGGAGGAGGAGCGGACCCATGCCCTCATGTTCTTCAACTACATCGCCGAGGCCGGAGGGCGCCCGGAGATAAGAGTGTTCGACCAGATGGAGAACGAGTACCCCTCGGTTACCGAGGTCTTCCGGACCACGGTGGAGCACGAGAAGATGGTCACCAGGCGCATCAACGACCTCATGACCCTGGCCCAGGAGGAGAAGGACCACGCCACGGCCAACTTCCTCTCCTGGTTCGTGAAGGAACAGGTGGAGGAGGTGGCCTCGGCGCAGAAGATCCTTGACCAGCTGGAGCTGGTCAAGGAGGAAGGGCATGCCCTCATGATGCTGGACCGCGAGTTGGCCCAGAGGGTCTTCACCCCTCCGGCCGCGGCGGCGGAATGAGGCCCCCCCGGAGAGCCTAAAAGTCGCGGCCGCGAGGCTCGAATCGCGGAGTGACGGGGTGCGAGGGAGGATCGGAAGGAGGGCGCATCATGGCGCCCTCCTTCGCCTTCCCCGAGGCGCACGCTTGCACCACTTCGCAAGCCATCCGGGATGTCGCCTCCGCGACCGCCTCTGAAAGGCCCGTGAGGCCAAGGCGGACAAAAGGACCGGCGGGCGAAACGTCCCGGTCCCTATCCCCCTGTTATCCTCCCGAACCGTTTCCGCGACGCACGTGTGGAGAACCTAATCGCCCGTGCCCACGGTTTGACCTGTTCCATTCCTCCAGAACCGTTTCCGCAATGCTCAGGAAAAGCACTTGGGCTCTTCGCGGTCGCCATGGGCCTGCAGAAGCTCGCCCCCAGACGGGCGGATGGGGAGCGAAAGGGGTCATCGCTCCAGCGTTGGATCCGAGGTAAACGATGCCCTACCCGGCTTGAGGGGCGAAGGGCCTGGAGGAGATCGGGGAGTGGGCCGCGGGAAGGGCCTCCGTGCCCAGGTGTCGAGGTGGGGGCCAGTCTCCTTCCACCCTGTTCGTAGTGGGGAATGGTCTCCTCATCCCGTATTTGATATAAATAAGAAGGCCCAAGACAAGGCCCTCCTGGAGCAAGCGGATCCTCCAGCGGGACGAGCCAGGGACACGAGGCGGTCATGAACGTTCTTTTCGTACACTCCGAGGAGGATGCCTTCTCGCCGGAGAAACCCCTGGAGATACAGGAACGCGTGCAGTTCGGCATCTCCTACATCTCCGCCTTCCTCAAGGCGCACGGGCACCGCACCGCCCTGGTGGTCCTCTGCCGTGAAACCCCCCATCTGCTCGAGGAGCACATCCGTTCCTTCCGGCCGGGATTGGTATGCTTTACCGCCGTGTACACCGAGTACCTGTTCCTCTCCCGTGTGGCGGCGCGGATAAAGAGGAAATACCCCGAGGTCTTCCTGCTCCTCGGCGGGCCGCACGCCTCCCTGAACCCCGATCGCTGCCTGGAAGAATCTTCCTTCGACGCCGTCTGTGTGGGGGAGGGGGAGTTCCCCACGCTGGAGCTGGCGGAAAGACTGGAGGAAGGGCGCTTCCCGTCCGGGATTCCCAACCTCTACATCAAGCGGCCCGACGGTTCGGTGGAGAGGAACGCCCCCCGCCCCTTCCTGGAGGACCTGGACTCCCTTCCCTTCCCCGACCGGGAGATGTGGACCCCGTGGGTGGCCAACCCCTCCTCCCGCCCCTCGGTGCTGGTGGGCAGGGGATGCCCCTTCAGCTGCACATATTGCTGCAACCATGCCCTGCGCAAGGCTGCGCCGGGCAGGTACGTGCGCGTCCGCAGCCCGGAGAACATCGTCCGCGAGCTGGAGGCCTTGAAGGAAAAAGACCCCTCCTTCGCCGAGGCCTACCTGGAGGTGGAGACCCTGGGGGCGAAGAAGGAGTGGGCCCTCGAGCTGTGCGCCGAGCTCCGCAAGCTCAACGCGCGCCTCCAGGCCCCCATAGCCTTCGGGGCCAACCTCAGGGTGACACCCAACGCCGATTACGAGGACCTTTTCTCCGCCTTCGCGGAGAGCAACTTCCGCTTCGTGAACATCGGGCTGGAGTCGGGGAGCGAGAGGATCCGGCGCCAGGTGCTGAAGCGCATATATTCAAACTCGGACATAATCCGCACCGTGGAGACCGCCCGCAAGTACGGCCTGCAGGTGGGCATGTACAACCTCATCGGGTTGCCCGGCGAGACGCCCCGGGATTTCCGGGAGACGGTGCGGGTCAACCGCCTCTGCCAGCCGGACTGGTTCCTGCTCTCCGTCTTCTTCCCCTACCCGGGAACGGAGCTCTACGAGAGGTGTCGCCGGATGGGGCTCCTGGAGCGCGATCCCGACCCCACGCTGGAGAGGAGGAAGCCGGCCCTCGATCTTCCTGGTTTTTCCAGGTGGCAAGTGGGATGGAGGAGGACCTTGTTTCCCTTGCTCGTGTACCGTGGACATCGCCCGCTCTCGGAGTGTCTGTGGCTGGTGGCCATGGCGGAGATATATTCCCACCGGCCCCTCATCCGACTCCACCGGGCCCTGACGAACGGGAGACCGCCGAAGGCGGGGAGGAGGAAGCACGGGTCCCCCGAGGCCACGCTCCTGCCGCTGCGGTCGGGAACAGGGGAGGAAGCCGTACCCGGTTACCACGAGTCAATGCCGGGAGAGGCCGGAGAGTTTAATATCGGTTAGGTGAGAGAGGTAAGCGGGCCCGGCCTCGGCATGTTTGGCAGCAGGCCCGGATGTGGTCGGAGAGCGGCTCGCGGAGGTCACGGGCAGGCGGAGCGAGGATAGGCGGGGTGGGGAAAGGCGAAGGGAGGGAGGTGCGCAAGGCGTTGGCGCTGCACGTTCACCAGCCCATAGGCGAGGAAATAAGAAGTATCGCTGGATACTACATGGTCCTAGAGGAAGGCGTGCTAAAATATAGGGACCGTGAAGTGCTTTACCTCCTGGAAGCCGCCGCCGCAGACACCTCCTGCTGCGGGGGGGCGGGGATGGGGTTCATTATGGTCCCCGGCTACATAAGGGAACTGAGGGGGCGGAAGAACGAGGAGGGCCTCTGGGTCTCGGAGGTCGACCGCGTGGAGGATGAGGGGGAACGCAGGGAGATAACCCGGGAGCTTAAGGCCAGGCACCCGGGCTTCCACCAGATAATCTTCGCCTGAGGGAAGAAGGGTCGTTGCGCGGCACGGTTCGACCTTCATCGGCAGAAAAGCAAGAGGGAAGGGAGGAAGAGATGGTTGGGATCGGCTCCTTCGGCGGCTACGTTCCCCGCTACCGGCTGAACCGCATGATCATCTTCGGCAGCATGGGCTGGCTGAACCCGGTGATCATCACCAACGCCCGCGGGGAGAAGGCCGTCGCCAACTTCGACGAGGACTCCATCACCATGGCCGTGGCCGCGGGCATGGA
>NZ_JACVJJ010000067.1:7500-54464 GCF_015711935.1 Candidatus Solincola tengchongensis | reverse complement strand
CGGGACCTCCGCCTTCAGGGGCATTTTACCGGGCGGGCCGGAGACGTTGAAGACGGAATTAGGGGGAGGAAAGTCGGTTGCACGGCCCTTCCGGGCGCCCGGATTGGGGCGCGGCGCAATCGCCCGTACCGTTTGGTAAAAGAGCCGAGATGCGTTATATAATTATAAAGCCGCGGAGCGGCTCGAGGGCGAAAGGAGAAGGCAGGGAACATCTCTCTCTGCCGTCCTGCAGAGGATGTAAGGGATCGTCGGGGGAGACCCCCGGAGGAAGGAAAGGAGAGGGTATATGTCGGAGATAAGGTTCGACGGACGCGTCGCAGTAGTGACCGGGGCCGGCGGCGGCCTGGGTAGGGAATACGCCCTGCTCCTTGCCAGCCGTGGTTGCAAGGTGGTGGTAAACGACCTGGGCGGGGCCGTGAACGGGACGGGCTCCGGGACCACCGCGGCCGAGAAAGTGGTGCAGGAGATAAAGGACGCCGGCGGGGAGGCGGTCCCCAACTTCGACAGCGTGGCCGACTGGGAGGGCGCCCAGAACATCATCAAGACGGCCATCGACAATTACGGGAAGATCGACATCCTCATCAACAACGCCGGAATCCTGCGCGACAAGAGCTTCCTCAAGATGGAGCTCGAGGACTACGAGAAGGTCATCGCCGTCCACCTCAACGGGACCTTCTACTGCTCCAAGGCGGCCTGGCCCTACATGCGGGAGAACAACTACGGGCGCATCGTCTCCGCCGCCTCCGCCGCAGGTGTGTACGGGAACTTCGGGCAGGCCAACTACGGGGCGGCCAAGATGGGCATCATCGGGCTCATGCACGTGCTCAAGCAGGAGGGCGCCAAGTACAACATCCTGTGCAATGTCATCGTGCCCATCGCCGGTACGCGCATGACGGCCACCGTCCTGCCCCCCAACCTGGTGGAGATCCTCAAGCCCGAGTACGTGGCCCCCATGGTGGTGTGGGCATGCTCGGACCGCTGCAACTTCTCCGGGTACACCTTCGTGGCCGGCGCCGGTTACTTCAGCCGCACCGCCTTCATGGAGGGCCCGGGGATCTTCATCGACCCCGCGGAGGGCATCACCCTGGAGAAGATCGACGAGAACATCGACAAGATAGTCTCCCTGGAGGGCGCCCGCACCTTCGAGAACGCCACCGAGCAGACCGGGAACGCCCTTTCCAAGCTCAACCTGGGCTGATCTGGAGAGGCTGGAACGCGGTGAGCCGAGGAAGGAGTTGATAAGATGCCAATCGACCTTTCGGTTATCGGGAAGGAGCTTCCCGCGCTGGATTACGAGTACACGGCGAGGGACGTCATCCTCTACGCCCTGGGAGTGGGGGCGGGATACGAGGAAGACGAGCTGAAGTTCGTCTACGAGAACGGGCTGCAGGTCCTGCCCACCTTCGGGGTCATCCCGCCCTTCCCGGCCCTCATGGGGCTGGTGAACGTGGAGGGCGTGAACATCAACCTGGTGATGCTGGTGCACGGGGAGCAGTACCTGGAGATCCGCAAACACCCCATACCCACCCAGGGCAAGCTGACCTCCAAGCCCAAGATCGCTGCCGTGTGGGATAAGACCAAGGGCGCGGTCATCGACCTGGACGTGGAGACGGTCGACGAATCGGGTGACGTGGTCTTCTTCAACAAGTTCTCCAGCTTCATCCGGGGCGAGGGAGGCTTCGGAGGAGAACGCGGTCCCGAGCCGGGAAACGAGCCCCCGGACCGCGAGCCGGACAAGGTGGTGGAGATGAAGACCCTGCCCATCCAGGCCATGATCTACCGCCTCTCCGGGGACTATAACCCCCTGCACATCGACCCCAACTTCGCCAGCATGGCGGGCTTCCCCAAGCCCATACTGCACGGCTTGTGCACCTTCGGTCACGCGGGCCGGGCTGTACTCAGGGAGTACTGCGGGAACGACCCGGCCAAGTTCAAGGCCATCAAGGTACGCTTCAGCCGTCCGGTGTGGCCGGGGGACACCATCGTCACCCAGATGTGGCAGGAATCGGAGGACAAGATAATCTTCCGCTGCACCACCAAGGAGCGGCCCGAGGAGTACTGCATCACCAACGCCGCGGTGTGGCTGAACGTATAGGCTCCTTCCGCTGCACCACCAAGGAGCGGCCCGAGGAGTACTGCATCACCAACGCCGCGGTGTGGCTGAACGTGTAAGTGGCGGGGGCAAGAAAAAGGGGGCGGGAAGACCCGCCCCCTTTTCGTTGCGCGTTCAGAAGCGGGGGATGAAATCCTCCTCCCGCACCAGATCAAGGGATATGGCTTCCTCGGGGCAGGTGACCATGCAGAGCCCGCAACCCATGCATCTCTCCGGGTCCACCTGGCTGACCTCGGATCCCTCCTCCCCGACGAGGGAGAGAGCCCCGAAGAAACAGCGTTCCAAGCAGGTGCCGCAGCCGCTGCATCGCTCGGGATCCACGCGCGCCTGGAAGCGGCTTGGGTCGCACAGGTTGATGCCCTTGGAGATGAGGGTGAAGGACATGCAGCAGTCGTCGCAGCAGTTGCAGATGAAGTGGCTGTCCGTGGCCCGGTTCATGGTGACATGCACCAGCCCAGCCTCCTCGCATTCACGGACGATTTCCAGCGCCTCTTCGACGCTCACCTCGCGGCCGCTGCCCCTCTCGATGGTGTACTCCGCGGCTTTGCCCACCTGCAGGCATACTTCCAGGGGCTTGTCGCAATTGCCCTCGATGAGGCGGCAGGTGCACTTGGTCACCGCAACCTTTCCCGAATCCCTGATTATCTGCTCCACGTCGTCGTAGGCCAGGATGCGCGAGCGGGCCTCCACCGGTTGACGCACGGTGACGATGCGCGAGAAGGGCTTAGGGAGCATCCTGGAGACCATGCCGGCGAACTCCGGCCACTCCTCGGCCATGAAACGCTTCCAGAGGCGGTGGTATTCCGCCGGGGCCTCCGGCCAGAGTATGGAGGCGTCGTGGAACTGGACCAGGTCCCGGCACATGCGGTAGACGGTACCCTGGGGCTTCTCGGACTTGAAGATCACCCCCTTACGGAAGAGGACCTTCAGTTTCTCCTCAACCTCTTCGGGGGGAAGCCCTGTCTTCTCCGCCAGCTCGGGGAGGGTACCGGGAGTGGAGAGAAGGAGCCGGGCTTCCTCCTCATCGGCGATCATGCGGAAGAGCTCGGGGATGATCTTGCTCTGGGGCATGAGCACCCTGTTCGCCAGTTGCTGGTAGAGGTCCTCGTCGTTCATGCGCCTTCCCCTTTCTCCATCCTACACCGTGAGAACCTTATGGGGTTATTATACGCCGGGAATCGCCACCGGGGTTTCGAGGAAGGACGACCGGCGAGAATCGGGTTCCGTGCGCGTCAAAGCCGCTCAGTGGCTTGAGGTACTTCCCGTCTGCCCGGATGGAGCCAGAGGTTGTTGGCTCTCTTCCTCCGTCTCCCCCGCGGGGTGCCCCTCCGATTCCTCGGGGCTCGTGCCACCCTCCTCCAAATCGTCCGCGCCCTCTTCCTCCGCCGCGTGGGGACTGAGGGCGGAAGCGGCATCCCGGTAACCCCTAGCCGCTCCGGAGAGGAGCTTCAGAAGGCTAAGATGAGCTTCCTCGCCGCCTGCAGGGACCTTTACCCTGCTCATCTCCACGACCCCCTCCTCAAGGGCCGCGGCCATCTCTTCCAAGACCTCCGCCAACCCCTCTCCGGGTTCCAGCCGGCCGGAACGGTCCGCCTCGCCCGCCTCCTCCTCGAGCACCTCGAGCCTCGCTGTCAGCTCCTCGTCGATCTCGCGCATCTCCCGGAAATAGGCCTCCTGGTCCGCGCTCCCGCAACCCGCGAGGGGAAGGAGAAGGGCGAAAAGAAGGGCCAGGGCCGCCAGCGGAACGATCCTTTTGCGCACCATGAATCACCCCTCGACCTTTCCGATCCTCCGCCGGAGATGACGCGTCCATCCGCAGGCGGACCGCCTCCGGTCCGGGGCCGTCCATTCCGCAGTCCCTCGTGGGGGGAGGAACTCATCCCTTCCTACGGTTTCCGGATGCGGAGCCTTTAGGCGCGTTTTCCGGCCGGTTCCCGACTATCCGCGGCAACAAGTATACAACATTGCATCCTTGAAGCCGCGAGCCTTGCGGCGTGCGGTGAGGCGGGCGATGTGCTGCCTCGAGCCGCTTTAACCGGAGCCATGTCCCTCGCCATGCCTCCGAGACGCCGCACCGACCGGGAAATCACTACGATCAGGGGAATCTTCCCCGGGATTCCGGATTCCTCATGTCGTTTCCCGGCTCTTTTAATGGGTCATCGCGGGCGGAAAAGAAGAGGGCTCTCGCAGGTCGCGGTACCCCAACCGCGGGTGGTGGCGGTCGTTTGGGATGTCGTGACCCCGGCTGAGAGCAGGGAGGATCCATGGAGAGTGACGGTGCCCATGTCCCTGAATGGAGTGACTCATGATGTCTTGCGCGGAAGGATCTCACCGGCGGTGCCGCTGACGGTGGGACAGCCGGTTGAAGGCCCGCTCCCACGGTCGTGTTTATCGAGGGTGCGCCGGAGGAAACATAGATGTGTCGGGGCGCGGCGGAGATGGAGAAACCCTGAGCCGAAGCGGCGGTGCGGGCCTCATGCGGTCAGCGATGGCGGGAAGCGAACCGAGGAGTCCGTTCGGGCCTGTGGCGGGGCTCTCCAGAGAAGCGCCGACTGGCGGGAATAGGTAGAAAGAGGGTGCGGGGACGGAGGCAGGGTCTCCGCCGGTGGCGGTGGAAAGGAGGGGGAAATGGATCCCAAGGCGGTTCAGAAGATGACCCTGGAGGGCATGCGTCAGTTCCTGCGCATGACCTTCGACACCCTGGGTTCCTTCCAGGAGCAGATGGAGAAGATGTGGAGGACCTTCCTGGAGCAGAGCGGGGAGATGCAGAAAGAGGGCGAGAAGATGCTCGCCGAATGGCTGGAGAACTTGCGCAAGGGGCGGGAGGAGCTCATGCGCAACCTGGAGGACGGGCTGCGCCGCCTGGAGGAGCTGCTGGGAGAGTAGTGAGTTCGTTTCGCCCGCCACAGCTGGCGAAACGGTGGGTCGAGGAGGGGGATATGGCCGGTAACGGCGGAGAAAGGTTTGACTGGAGCGACACCTGGAAACGCTGGCGGGAATTGCAGGCGGAGGCCATGCGCATGTGGATGGAGGCCTGGGGGAGCACCCTCTCCGGTGGCTTCCCGGGCTGGAGGGCGGCCTCCGGTGAGGCGGGGAAGAAGGCCGGCGAGGCGGAGGCCCTTTTCCGGGAATGGATGGATCACACCAGGGAGCTCATGTCCAGGTTCGCGGTGCCCTTCACGGGCGTGGGGCCGGAGACCTTCCTCCGGGCTTTCCGTTCCCTGGAGGTCTATAGCGGCCTTTATTCCCTGTGGATGCAGATGTACGAGGACTACCGCCGCTCCGTCGGGAAGGAGGGGGAGTTCGACCTGGAAGCGGTGCACGCCCTGCTCGACAGGTGGGCCGAGCGTTACCGGGAGCTGGTGGAAAAGGTCTTCGCTCCTGCCCTCCCCGAGCCCCTGCAGTGGGTGGCCGAGCTCTATTCCGGCGAGATACCCCTTCTCCTCGGAGGGCTCACCGCCCACTTCCTGGCCCCCTGGGCGGAGTTCGCTCGCTCCATGGCCGGGCGGGGTATGAGCCTGGAGCGCCCTTCACCGGAGACTGCCCTCCAGGTCTACGAGGAATGGAGGAAAGTATACGAGGAGAGTTACGGGCGCCTCCTGCGCATGCCGGCCATGGGTTATTACCGTGAAACTATGGAAAAATATACCAGAACCATGGATTCCCTCAACGAGTTCGGCATCGCGCTGGCCGAGTTCTACGCCGCCCTGCAGGCCGCAGGTGCCAGGGGTTTCGAAAAGCTTAAGGAGAGGCTGGCCTCCCTTGGTGAGGAAGGCGGGGAGGAGCCCATGTCCTTCCGGGACCTCTACCGCCTGTGGTGGCAGACCAACGAGGACCTCTATGTGGAGCTGTTCCGCACCGAGGAATTCTCGCGTCTCCTGGGGCAGCTGGTGGACAAGGGGATGGAGTTCCGGGCCGCCTTCCGGGCCTACGTGGAAGAGATTTCCAAGGAAATGCCTTTCCCCAACCGCTCCGAGATGGATAACCTATATCGGACCCTGGACCGCCTGAAACGGGAGGTGCGTTCCTTGAGGAAGGAGCTGGACGGGTTGAGGAAAGAGGCGGCCGGGACGGGAGGGGAGGGGTGAGCATGTTCCGCGAGTTCCTGGATCCCAAGTTCTTCCTCCAGGAGCTGGAGGAGGTCAACCGCAAGGTGGTGAAGGGGGCCGAGATCCTTCTGAGCATCCCCGACGTGGATGTGGAGCCCACTCCCAAGGAGCTGGTCTTCGAGGAGGACAAGGTACGGCTCTATCATTACCTGTCTGAAGAGAAGCCACGCTGCCCCGTCCCCATTCTCATCTGTTATGCCCTGGTCAACCGCCAGTACATGATGGACCTGCAGTCCGACCGCAGCCTAATCCGCAACCTCCTGGGGGAGGGCCTGGACATTTACATCATCGACTGGGGTTATCCCGACCACGGAGACCGCTACGTCACCCTGGAGGACTATATAGACGTCTATCTCAACGATTGCGTGGATCTCGTGCGCCGGAGGTCAGGGCACGAGCGCATCAACCTCCTGGGGGTCTGTCAGGGAGGGACTTTCTCCGTCATCTATTCGGCCCTCTACCCGGAGAAGATCCGCAACCTGATCACCATGGTCACCCCCGTCGATTTCCACGTCACCGACGGGCTGCTCAACGTGTGGAGCCAGCATATGGACGTGGACAAGATGGTGGACACCATGGGTATCATCCCCGGCGAGTTCATGAACGTGGGCTTCCTCATGCTCAGGCCCTTCCAGCTCCTGGTGGACAAGTACGTGGGGCTCATGGACAACCTGGACGACCCGGCCACGGTGGCCAATTTCGTGCGCATGGAGAAGTGGATCTTCGACAGCCCGGCTCAGGCGGGAGAGGCCTACCGGAAGTTCTTAAAGGACCTCTACCAGCAGAACAAGCTGGTGAAGGGCGAGCTGGAGATAGGCGGCCGGCGGGTGGACCTGGCGAGGATAACCATGCCTCTCCTCAACATCTACGCCACCGAGGACCACCTGGTGCCTCCCGTGTCGTCCATACCCCTCAACGACCTGGTGGGAAGCGAGGACAAGACGCTTTACGGCTTCCCCGGGGGGCACATCGGCATCTACGTGAGTTCGCGCTCCCAAAAGGAGCTGGCGCCCATGGTCTCCAAGTGGGTGATGGATCGCTGCCGGGAAGCGGTGAGAGAGGGAAGCGGGAGAGGGAGACCCAGGAAAAAGTCCTCCGCGGCAGGTAAGGTCTCCCGTGCAGCCGAAGCCTCCTCCGCCCGTGGGGGCGGCAGGGGGTCGGAGAGGGGAGCGCGAGGGGGTACAGGAAAGAAAGCCGGCTCCTGAAAGGCCGTCCCGTGCTCCCGATACGGGGTGTGCTCCGCGCGCTTTTCCCTCCTCCGGGTGAAGGAATGGCGGCGCGAGATGAAGGGCCTGGGGTGCCTACGCCCATCGTCCTGAGCGCCGGCAGGTCGGCGAACCCCCCACTGGATGATAACCGCCGGAGGCTCAGATTGCGGGGAATGCGGTTGGGGCCTATCCTTGCGGTGATATTTGGGGAAGGCCCGCCTTTGCCCGCCTGACTCACCCGCGCTCAAGTTTCGTTGGGCGGGGAAGGAAAACTTTTCCAGAGATAGGAGAGGGTGACCGTCCCCAGGCCCAGGGTCCACAGGTGGATGAGGAGCATGGTGAGGCGGTCCCTGTCCAGGGGCCAGTATTTACGGTTCTCCAGGGAGTAGAGGATGTCCATCAGGGAGAGGAAGAGGAGCGAGCTCGCCGCCGCCACGCCGAAGAAGTGCCCCTCCGGCTCGCCCTTCCACAGATGCCAGGCGGCGAGCATGCAGGCGGTGCTCATCCAGGAATCGGCGAGGGGGAAGGCGCGCTCGAAGGCCTCGTCCTGCTCCGTCTCCGTGGCCTGGATCTTACCGGCGAAGAAGAGTATCCAGAAAGCGGCCGTGGCCGTGCCGGTGAACCCCAGAAGCCCGGCCAGCAACCGCCTCTTCAGGGTCTCCGCCCTGCGCTCCCCGGCTCTTACCGCGGACATGCGTTAATTATAGCAGATGTGAACTTTTTCGGTTCCGCAGGCGGTCTTCATCCGATGGGTCCGTTAACCACATGTTGGGAATATAATAAGAGGACGCTCGGTGCACCTTTGTGCGGACGGGCCGCTCGCGAAGAAGATCATCCAGGTCAAGTGGATCTCCCCCGGCGTTGCGGGGAGCACCCTCAAGAAAACGTGAGGGATAAAGATGTGCGCATTTGATGGCAGCAAGCTGCACGACAGAAGATGGGTGCGCATCTCGCTCCTGGCTGTCCTGATGGCGATGTCCCTGACCCTGGTTTCCATCTTCCACTTCAGGTTGTACAAGGACGTGGTGTTCACCCACTTCTTTTATCTCCCCGTGGTCCTGGCCGCCTTTTGGTGGGACTGGAGCGGGCTTAGCGTGGCCGTCGCCCTTTTCGCGGCACTTCTTATATCCCATACTGTGAGCGGATTGCAGGTCTCCCTTTGGCAGGAGACCATACGGGGCTCGTCCTTCATCATCGTGGGGTGCGTGGTTGCCTATCTAAGCTGGAGAGGGAAACAGCTGCGTGGGGAATTGGAGGACCATTACCGGGAGCTCGAGAGGGCGGTGGAGGAGAGGACGGCGGAGCTGAGGGAGAAGAACCGGGAGCTCGAGGCCTACGCCCAGACCGTCTCCCACGATCTGAACGCCCCCCTGGTGGTGATCAAGGGGTTCCTGGAGCTCCTGAGGGAAAGGGCCGGGGAGAGATTGGACGGGGAGGAGATGGAATACCTGGAGAGGATGGAGAAGGCCGCCGAACGCATGGGCCGGCTCATCGACTCCCTCCTGGAATACGCCAGGGCCTCCGCAGGCGCCGCCTCGCTTGAGGTGGTGGACCCGAAGGAGTCGTTCCGGGAGGTTGTAAAAGAGAGAGCGCTGGAAATGGAGAACCTCGGGGCGGAGGTGGAGGTGGACGAGAGTATCCCCCTGGTGGCGGTGGATCGTGTGCGCCTGCAGCAGGTCCTCTCCAACCTCCTGGACAACGCTCTCAAATATCGGAGGCCGGACGTGCCTCCCAGGATCAGGCTCGGGTGGCGGCCCGAGGGCGATGCGGTGTGCCTCTACCTGAGGGACAACGGCATGGGCATAGAGCCCGGGAAGGCGGAGGAGATCTTCCAGCCCTTCACCCGCCTGCATTCCTGTGAGGAACACGGACTGGGCCTGGGCTTGTCCATCGTGAAGAAGGCGGTGGAGAGCTGGGGCGGGAGGATATGGGTTGAGTCGGAGCCCGGCAGAGGGACCGTGTTCTTCTTAACCCTCCCGCCCGCCGGCAAGCGGGGATGGGCTGACGTGTCGGGTGCGTAGGGGTTGGGGTTCAGGTGATCGCGGGGAGAAAGGCCTCCAGGAAGCGGCCGATGCTGGCCAGTGCCCGTCGCGTGCCCCGGCGCATTTCCCGCGCCCGGGAGAGGATGGAACCGTCGGCGGTCAGCATCCGGTAGCGCCTGGCCCACAGATCGGTTCGCGACTCACCGCAATAGGGCAGTATCTCCTCCAGGCCCACGAAATCGTGTTCCATCTCGTCGCTTATCGCACGGATGACCGCTACGGGTATTCCCGCTCCCCCGGCCACCTGGGCCACCGCGGAGCCCTCCATCTCCACGGCCAACGCCTGGAAGGTCTTTCCAAGATAGGCGCGGAGTCCGGGATCCAGGACCACCTGATCGCAGGTGATGACCCTCCCGCGGTGGCAGGTCAGCGCCGCACGGGAGGCGGAAGTGGCCGCCGCTTCCACCATTTCGCCATCCAGGGGAAAACGGTTGTGGAAGAGCAGCCGGCCCTCGGCGCAGAGTCCCGGACCCGTCTGGCCGAAGCCTTGGGAGTGGATGACCCCCACGTCCGCGGGGAGCACCTCGTCGGCCACCACCAGGTCGCCGATGCCCAGGCGGGGGTCCAGGGAACCGGCAGTGCCGATGAGTACCAGGGCGCGGGGCTGGTAGCGCTCCGTGAGGTACATGGTGCCGGCTGCCGCGGGGACCTTTCCCACCCCGCAGGTCAGGACCAGTACGTCAAAGGGCCCCACGCCACCGCGCCGTAGCGCCATCCCCGGCGGGGCCGGAAGCGGGGACGGGTGGCGGAGGAACGGCTGAAGACATGCGGCTTCCTCGGGGGTGGCAGCGATGAAGGCCACCGTCCCCGAGGGGGTTCCCGAACCAGGAAAAGGGTCTTTGGACAATCCACCCTCCTGCGCCGGGGGAAGATGCTGTCGTAGCGGAGGCCGCGCCGGACCGGTACGGCGGACTTCAGGCCGCACGGTCCCCGCCTCCCCGCGACAGACATCGGGTTCAGGAAAAAGACTATCACGCCGAGGGAGCGAGGTTAATCGCGCCCGGCAAGAGAAATCACTATTTTTCCCGTTCTTCTTCCCTGCTTGGCCGTGATGGTATGTTGTCCACACAACCATTTTCTACCCTGGAGGTGCCTACTGGAAGGATACAGCACCCAGGCCAGGATTCCCCTCTTGGACCCTTCGGTCTATTTTTGGCGTGAAGGTTGAGCTTCCTGTTAAAGGTGAGAGCCCCAGGGCCGATTATTAATTTGAAACCGGGATGCGTGGATTCGTCGGGGGGCGTAAGGACTCATTTTTTACGAATCCGAGTCTTCGGCCGGTGTCCATCGGGTATGGGGCGGAGGGTGAAGGAGGGAGTGCATGGCGGAGAAGATACTCATCGTTGACGACGACGCCACCATGGCCAACCTCCTCTTCACGGTGCTCGAATTCGAGGGTTTCCAGCCGCTGAAGGCCCTTTCCGGGGAGGAGGCCATACGCCTGGTGATGGAGGAAGCTCCGGACCTCGTGCTCCTGGACATCATGATGCCGGAGATGGACGGGTTCGAGGTCTTGGCCAGCCTGAGGAATGACCCGCGCACGGAGAGGATCCCGGTTATCATGCTCACGGCCCGCACCGAGGACCGGGACATGTTCGAGGGGTGGAGAAGGGGCGCAGACGAATACGTCACCAAGCCCTTCGACCCCCACCGGCTGGTGGAGGTGATCCGGGAGGTCCTGGCCCGCTCCTATCAGGAGAGGCTGGAGGAGAGAGCCCGGCGTGTGGAATCCCTGCTTGAGTTGCTGGGCAGGATGGAGCAGGGGAGATCGGAGGTCTGATTGGACTGAAGGTAACCATACGGGAGGTCCCGGCCCTCTTGTCTCCCTGCGCCCGTCCGTGAGACGTAAACGTAGACCTCAGGGCTCCGGCCGTTGCCCTTTCCCCGCGGGTCGTGGAGAAGTTCGGCGGCCGTACCTCAGTCCTCTTCGAAGAGGGAGTGGAAGAGGCCTGGGTCTTCCGCCAGCTCCCGCAGGGCCCGTAGCTCATGGGTCCCCAGGCGCCGGGCTGCCAGGCGCAGGTATTGCAGGGCAGCCTCACGCGTGCGTTTGAAGGTGTGGGGATAGAGTTCCTTGACCGCCATGTCCACGCAGTCCTCCAGGGAAAACCCGGACTTCCGCTTGCGGTGGGCGAGTGAGAAGATGCGCGGGAAGTCGGCGAAGACCTCCCTTGCCGAGACCTTTATCCAACCGTCCGGCGGGGCATTCCTCAGCCGCTCACGTATCTCCTCCACCGTCCGGGGGTTCACCGCCAGCTCCCGCAGGGCGCGAAGCGACCCCCACCCCTTCCGTCGCTTGAGGTCCTCGAGTATCTCCTCCGCCGTCTGGAGTACGTCCCGGTGGGCATGGGGGTAATCCTCCCGGACGCAGGCGGCCAGGGCCTCCGGCACGCTCATGCCCTTTCCCACCCCGGTCAGGGCCCTGGAGAAGAGGTCCGTGTAGTTCACGCGATCAGCGAGCCGCGGTAGCTCATCCATGGAATAATGATAACATCGGTAAGCGGTGGCCGCGTCCCGAACGCCTGGGGGCGAGACGGCAAGCCCCCGCGACGACCGGATGCCTTGCGCGGCATCACGGGTCGAGGCGGGGAGAGGCGGCGGGATGGGACCCCTTCACTTTGGGCGGTGACGTTCGGCCGGTAGCGTACGTAGGTGGGTCAGGGAGGCCTCTCCCGGAACGCAAAGGAGGTAGTGAGGCAGATGTCGATCGGTGAGAGCGGAAAGCCGCGCGCGGTGGTGCTGCTCTCCGGAGGCCTGGACTCCATGCTCGCCGCGGAACTGTTGCGCCGTTGCGGGGTGGATGTGGTGGGCCTCGCTTTCCGCAGCCCCTTCTTCGGCAGCGCCAAGGCGGAAAGGGCCGCCCTCCGGCTGGGCATCCCCCTCCGCGTCGAGGACATCACCGAACCCCACCTGGAGATAGTCAAGAACCCGCGATTCGGGTACGGAAAGAACCTCAATCCATGCATCGACTGCCATTCCCTCATGGTGGGAAAGGCGCTGGAGTTGATGGAAGAGCTCGGCGGGTGGTTCATCGCCACAGGGGAGGTCCTGGGCGAGCGACCCAAGTCACAGAACCGGCAGGCCCTGGAGCTGGTAGCCCGTCACTCCGGTGCCGGGGACCTGCTCCTGCGCCCTCTATCCGCCCGGCTTCTCCCGGAGACGCGGCCGGAGAAGGAGGGCTGGGTGAGGCGCGAGGACCTCCTGGACATCAGCGGGCGCTCCCGTCGCCGCCAGATGGAGTTGGCGATGGAATGGGGGATCGAGGACTATGAGAGCCCGGCCGGGGGCTGCCTGCTCACCGACCCCGGTTTCTCCTCCCGCCTCCGGCAGCTCATGGACCGGGTTCCCGGCTTCGACCGATACGATGCGGAGCTGGTCAAGATGGGGCGTCAGTTCTGGGTTGAGGAGACCCTGATCGTTCTGGGAAGGCGACACGAGGAGAACCTGAAGATCAGGGAGATGGCGCTACCCTCCGACCTGCTCCTGCGTGAGAGGGACCGGCCGGGGCCCACGGCACTCCTGCGTCGCTTTCCGCGCGGGGGTGTGCCCAGCGAGAAGGCTCTCGAGGAGGCGGCCCGCCTTCTGGGAATATATGGTAAACAAAAGAGGCCCCTATCTCCTGAGGAAATCATCCCCTGCGATTTGGGGGGCGAGGTCGAAGAGAGGGCCGAACCGTCCTCTTCAGGGTAGCTCCGGATAAGAGGTCTTGTCAGTGCGGTCATATATTGTATATTATGTATAAGTTATAAATATTAACAAAATTGTGGTGGCGGGAGTAAATGGCCTCGAACCGGTCGCCGGAAGACATCCGGGACAGAGGACGGATTATCCCTCCCCGTGGCGGGTTGCGCCGCAGGGAAAGCATACTTTAACGTATCCTTGAACGCCGCGAAAAGGGCAGGAGAGGAAAACAGGAGGCTATTGGGAACCGTTTCCAAGAGGTGAGCATGGAGGAGAAGTACGATTTCGCGCGCCTGGAGGAGAAATGGAGGAGGCGCTGGGAGGAAGCCGACCTCTACCGGTGTGTGGAGGACGAGGAGCGCCCCAAGAAATACATCTTGGTCATGTTCCCCTATCCTTCCGGGCCCGCCCATATGGGGCATGTGGCCAATTACAACCTGGGGGACGTGCTGGCGCGCTATCTAAGGCGCAGGGGGATGAACGTCCTTCACCCCATGGGGTGGGACGGGTTCGGCCTGCCGGCGGAGAACGCCGCCATCCGCTCCGGGGTCCATCCCTCCAAGTACACCTGGGGGAACATCGCCCTGCTGAAGGAGGGCCTGCAGCGCCTGGGTTACTCCTATGACTGGAGCCGCGAACTGGCCACCTGCGATCCCGAGTACTACCGCTGGACGCAATGGTTCTTCCTCAAGTTCTACGAGAAGGGCCTGGCCTACAAGGCCCTGGCCTGGGCCAACTGGTGCCCCTCCTGCCGCACCGTCCTGGCCAACGAGCAGGTCGTCGGGGGGCGCTGCGAGCGCTGTGACACGCTGGTGGAGCAGAAGGCGCTCTCGCAGTGGTTCCTGCGCATCACGGCTTACGCGGAGAGGCTCCTCTCGGACATGGACCAGCTCTCCGGCTGGCCGGAGAGCGTCCTCACCATGCAGCGCAACTGGATCGGGCGTTCCGAGGGATGCGAGGTGACGTTCCGGGTCAAGGAGACCGGGCAGGAGATACCCATCTTCACCACCAGGCCGGACACCCTCTGGGGAGTGACCTTCTTCCTGTTGGCCCCGGAGCACCCACTGGTGGACGAGCTCACCGAAGGTACCCCGTACCGCGAGGACGTGGAGGCCTTCCGGGAGAGGTTGAAGGGCGTCTCGGCCATCGAGCGCACCTCCCTGGAGACGGAGAAGGACGGCGTCTTTCTTGGAGTACATGCCGTGAACCCGGTCAACGGGGAGGAGGTACCCATCTGGACGGCCAACTTCGTCCTCATGGAGTACGGGACGGGGGCGGTGATGGCCGTTCCGGCGCACGATCAGAGGGATTTCGAGTTCGCCCGCAAGTTCGGCCTGCCTATCCGAGTGGTCATCCGGCCTCCGGACGGCGAGCTGCGCCCTGAGGAGATGACCGAGGCCTACGTGGACCCGGGCATAATGGTGGACTCCGGGCCCTTCGAGGGCCTGGACAGCGAGGAGGGGAGGACGGTCCGCGTTCCCGATTACCTTGAGGAGCACGGCTGGGGCAGGCGCGCCGTCAACTACCGGCTTCGCGACTGGCTTATATCCCGCCAGCGTTACTGGGGCGTCCCCATCCCCATAATCTACTGTTCGCGTTGCGGAATGGTGCCCGTCCCCGAGGAGGACCTCCCCGTTCTCCTGCCCGAGGACGTGGAGTTCGTCTTCGAGGGGCCATCGCCCCTGGAGAGGTCGGAGGAGTTCCGCCGCACCACCTGCCCGCGCTGCTGCGGGGAGGCGGAACGAGAGACGGACACCATGGACACCTTCGTCGACTCCTCCTGGTATTACCTGCGCTATGCCAGCCCTCACGACAAGGAACGGCCCTTCGACCCGCGGGCGGTTCGCTACTGGCTCCCCGTGGACCAATACATCGGGGGCATCGAGCACGCCATAATGCACCTCCTCTATTCGCGCTTCTTCACCAAGGTACTCAAGGACCTGGGCCTGGTGGAGTTCGACGAGCCTTTCACCAACCTCCTCTGTCAGGGGATGGTGGTGATGGGAGGGGCCAAGATGAGCAAATCCAAGGGGAATGTGATCACCCCGGAGAGCTTCATCGAGACCTACGGCGCGGACACCCTGCGTCTCTTCATCCTCTTCCTGGGGCCTCCCGAGGCGGACAAGGAATGGAACGACGCAGGCATAGAGGGCGCCCACCGCTTCCTGCACCGCGTTTGGCGTCTTGTGCACCGCTACCTGAACATCCTCACCTTCAAGACCCAGCCGGTGCCCGAGGACGCCGAGGTGCTCAAGCGCCTTTCCCACCTCACGCACCGGACCATCAAGAAGGTCACCGAAGACATCGAGCGTTTCGCCTTCAACACGGCCATAGCCGCCATCATGGAGTTCACCAACGGCCTCTACCGTGAGATGGAGGAATGCCCCGACGCCTTCAACACCTTCGAGGGGCATGAGGCCGTGCGCACCCTCATCCTCCTCCTGGCGCCTTTCGCTCCTTTCATCACCGAGGAGCTGTGGGAGGAGGTGGGTGGTGAGTTCAGCGTGCACCAGCAGCCCTGGCCGGAGTACGATCCCCGCCTCGCCCGCTCCGAGCGCATCACCATGGTGGCCCAGGTAGACGGCAAGGTCAGGGACCGCATAGAGGTGGATGCCGACATCACCGGGGAGGAGATGGAGCGGGTGGCCCTGTCCTCGCCCCGGGTGAGGAAAAACCTGGAAGGAAGGGAGATCGCCAGGGTGGTGGTGGTCCCCGGCAAGCTGGTGAACATAGTGACCCGCTGAGCGACTCGCTGCGAGCGCACGAATCCCGTCCCGGACCGCGGAGATGCTGAAGAAGCTGTCTTCCCTGCTCGACTGGGTATCCGGACTCTCCCGCCGCCAGATGGCGGTGGTCGCCGCTTTGATGCTGGCTGCAGGGATCGGGGGTTATCTCCTGCTGCGACCGGCCCCCCGCCAAGCCGGGGATTTCCTTCCGGCGCAGCCGGTGGAAGGCGAAACTGAAGCCGACATCTCCAGACTTACCGTCCACGTGGCCGGGGCGGTCATGCACCCGGGCGTGGTGCTCCTCGAGCCGGGGGCGCGGGTGATGGACGCCGTACAGCAGGCCGGCGGGCCTCTGCCCGATGCGGACCTGGATTCCCTCAACCTGGCCCAGCCGGTACGGGACGGGCAGAAGATAACCGTCCCCCGCAAGGGGGAGGATGCCGGGGCTCAGGGCGGAACCCAGTCGCAGTCGGAGAACCGGGTGAACATCAACACGGCGGGAAAGGAGGACCTGGAGCGCCTACCCGGCATCGGCCCCACCCTCGCCCAGCGCATCCTGGACTACCGGGAGGCGAACGGCGGTTTTCACAGCGTGGAGGAGCTGCGGAAGGTATCCGGCATAGGCCCCAAGAAGTTCGAGGAGATAAAGGAACTGGTGGAGATATGAGGCGCGGCCGAGCGTGCCCCGACCTTGCCGCGAGGACGACGCACGTCGCGGCGTGGGCGTCTGGTGCGAAAACACCCGGACGTTCAGCTGGGGTAAGCGCACGTGTGGCCGCTGAAGGTCCCCAAGTCTTGAGGTGGCAACGCTCCCGCACAAGCCTCTCCCTTGGGTGCACCGCCATACCATGAGCCTTGCGCCGGAGACCGATTACGTGACGGATATGCCGCTCTGGATCAGGTAACGGTCCCATTCCTTGTCCCCGTCTCTCTCTGAGGTGGACTCGACGCAGTGAGGATGGAAGCAAGAGACCTCCTTTGCCGCTCCCGGCTCCTCATCATGGCCCTGGCTCTGGCCCTGGGAGGGGCTCTGGGATGCGATGCCCGGCGGACCTTTCCCTGGGTCCTTGTGGTGGGGACCCTGGCCTGGCTGGTGCTGGCCGCCGGGAGGGGGCGGATGGAATGGGCCTGGGTGATTCCGGCCCTGTTGTTGTTCTATGTGGGGTTTTTCGTCGGCTGGCATGGCGAGATGGGGTTGGAGGGCAGGAGAGGAGAGGCCGGTTGGGCGCGGCTGCAGGGGAGGGTGGAGCCGGGGAACTTCGGGCGGGCGGATGAGGAGGCCTGCCTCTTTCGGGTGGAGGAGGTTGTGGATTGTCCCTTCGCCCGGCCGGGAGACGGTTACCTTCTAGATGTGAAGGGTATGGACGATCCTCCGGATTGGGGAGACCGCCTTGAGGTGGAGGGATACCTCCACATCTTCAACCGTCCCGGGGGCCGGGCATGGGGCAGTTTCCGGGCGGAAAAGGTAAGGCCGCTGGAGGGGAAGCCCGGTCCCCTGCTGCGCTGCGCAGTCCGACTGCGCAGTACTTGGGTGGGGCTGGCCACGAACACCTTGCCGAGGCGGGAAGCCGCCCTCCTCAGCGGGATCCTGCTGGGGGATTACCGGAGGCTTGAGCTGCGCGACCTGGTGGCCCTGCGCGGCTCGGGTTTGATCCACCTCTGCGCCGCGTCCGGACTGCACGTGGGCATTCTGGCCGCCGGATTGCTCTGGCTGGGGAGGAGGTTGGCCATCCCACGCCGGGCAGCGGTTTTACTGCAGGTGCCCCTGCTCTCCCTTTACGCCCTGGTGGCCGGGCTTTCCGTGCCCGTGCTGAGGGCGGCGGTGGTTTCGCTCGTGGCCGGAGCTGCTTTCCTCCTGGGAAGGGAGTTCGATTTTCTATCCGCCGCTGGGCTTGCGGTGCTCTTCCTTTTTTCCCGTCAATTCGACCTGGTGGCCTCGCCGAGTTTTCAGCTCTCCCTGGCAGCGGCCCTCGGAGTGGTGCTCCTGAGGCCTCCCCTGGAAGGGCTTCTGGGGGCGGGAAGGTCACGTGTCCTGGGCCTTTTCGCCACCTCGCTGGCCGCCCAGGCCGCCGTGGGCCCTTTTCTCCTCCACCATTTCGGGGAACTGCCCCTCCTCGCGCCTTTGAGCAACCTCCTTGTCCTTCCCGTGCTTCCCGTGCTCATGGGGTTCTCTATGCTCTCGCTATGCCTGGCGGCTCTCCGGCTGCCGGGATCCCACATCCTGCTGGTCCCCGCGGCGCCTCTGGTCCGCTGGGTGCTCAAGGTCGCCGGGACCTTCTCCTCCGCGAGGTGGAGCCTGGTTCGCGTTTACCCCTTTTCGCTGGCCTGGACAGCGGTCTACTTTCCTCTCCTCCTCATCGCTTTACTGGGAAGAGGAAGGACCCGGCGCCGGGCGGCGGTGGCCCTCGTCCTTCTCGTCTCCCTCCTTCTGGCCTGCGGGCTGCAGTTCAACCTCCCCGCTCCGGGGAGCGAGGACACTGCGGCCCTCACCTTCCTGGACGTCGGGCAGGGGGACTCCTGCCTCCTCCAGACCCCCAGTGGCGTGAACCTTCTGGTCGACGGGGGAAAGGAGCCCTACCTCCTTGAGAGCAAGCTCCGCTCGCGGGACATCCGACGTCTGGAGGTCATCGCCGTGAGCCACCCGGAGGAGGACCACGCCGGCGGGCTGGAGGGTGCCCTCCGGGCCTGCTCCGTGGGCCTGGTTGTACATCCTCCGCTGCATGGGAATGAGGGGCACCGCTTCCTGGTGCTGGCGGCGGAGATGGGGATACCGGTGCGGGAGATGAAACGCGGAGACCGGTTCGAGGTGGGGGGGTTGGTGATGGAAGCACTGGCTCCCGATCCCGCTTGGGGTGAGGAGATTCCCGCCAACGACCGGTCTCTGGTGTTGAGGGTCGAGGTGGACGGAAGGAGTTTCCTCTTTACGGGCGACGTGGAGGAGGAGGGACTGGGCCGCCTCACGAAAGAAGCCGCTACCCCGTGCGACCTGTTAAAGGTCCCCCACCACGGAGGATACGCAGAGGGGTTGGAGGAGTTCCTGCTCGCCCTGCGCCCCCGCCTGGCGGTCATAAGCGTGGGAGCCGACAACCCCTACGGACACCCTTCCTCCCTCACGCTGCGAGCGCTGCAGGGACAGGGTTGCACTGTGTATCGGACCGATCTTCACGGTGATATAGTTATCCATGTGGTTGAGGGGGGATTTCGGGTGCATACATCACGGGAGGGGGCCACTCCTGCCGGTTCCCGCCTTCGGGGGCCCCGGCGGGAAGGACGTCTCGCCCTCCCTCCGTTTACGTCGATAAAGGTGGCCGTAACGTCGGGTATCCCCGATGATCCCGGCGGGAAAGAAGGTACCCCCTTCATCCCATCCCGCCGATGGTCGTGGACCCGGAAGGGAAGGACGGGACACGGCCGGGTGGCCTGAAGGGCGTCGACCTCGAGGGGGGCTTTCGTTGAGCGAGGGAAGAAGAGTCCAGGCCGTTCTCATTCACGGCGAACAGGCGCTGCTCCTGGAGGAGGAGCTCAGGAAGATCCTGAAGAGGGTCTCGCGTAACGACCCGGAGATGGAGTTCAACCTCGACGTCTTCCGCATGGGCGAGGACAGCCTGGAAGAGGCCCTGGCCGCGGCGGAGACCCTACCTTTGGCCGGAGGGTGGAGATACGTGGTGGTGAGGGATGCCCAGATGCTGTCGCCGAAGGAGGTTAGGCTACTCGCCTCCTTTCTCGACCGCCCGCCGGAGAGCGCGGTGTTGATACTCATGGCCGCGGGGTTGAAGAAGAGCTCCCCTCTCCTCAAGGCGTGCCGGGAGAAAGTCCTGGTAGTGGAGGCCACCTTATCCCGTAAGAAGGTACCCCTGTGGATAAAATCCCGTTTCGAGGCGCGTGGCCTGCGGGTCAACGGGAGGGCCATACCCTATCTCCTGGAGATGCTGGGCGAGGACCTCATGGCCCTGGAGGCCGCCGTGGAGAAGATCGCCCTTTTTCACCAGGGCGACCGCCCCGTGGAGCTGGAGGAAGTGGTCGCACTGGTTATGCCCTCGGCGGAGAAGGCGGTCTACGAACTCACCGACCGCGTCATGCTGGGAGACACCGATCAAGCCCTGAAGATCCTGCGCCGCCTGTTGAAGCAAGGGGAGGACCCCAACCGGGTCCTCTTCATCCTCACCCGCCATTACCTTCGGCTGTTGAATTATATGGCCCTGCGCGATGAGGGCCTGTCGGACCGGGAGATAGCCGCGGAATTGAAGCTTCCGGCGAACATGGAATGGATGCTGAGCTCCCGCCTCCGGCCCCAGGCCTCCCTTCTGGGGGAGAAAGGTCTCCGCCACAGCTTGTCCGCCCTCCTCGAGGCGGAGAGGGACCTCAAGACGGGGCGCATGGAACCCGGGGATGCGCTCATGGGGACGGTCATCCGACTTGCCTCCATGGGGCGCAGTTGACAAGCATGCAAACATATGCATAATAATGCATATTATTGTCCCAGTGTCGTTGCCGTCCAAGAGGTGTTCGGATGAAAGTAGGCATAATAGGCGCTTCAGGATATACAGGCGCGGAACTCATGCGTCTTCTCTGCCAGCATCCCAGCGTGGAGGTGGCTTATATCACTGCGCATACCTATGCAGGAAAGAGGGTTGAGGAGCTCTACCCTCACCTGCAGGTCTACCGGGAGATGAGGTTCCAGGCTTTCCGGCCGGAGGAGGCCCTCCAGGAAGCGGAATTCCACTTCGTTGCCCTACCTCACGGGGAGGCCATGGAGGTGGTCCCACCCTTGCTTGAGGGGGGAGCCAGGGTGGTGGACCTCTCCGCGGATTACCGCCTGGCCGATCCGCAGGAATACGCCCGCTGGTACGGGAAGGAACACCGTTCCCCGGACCTCCTCCCGAGCGCGGTTTACGGCCTTCCGGAGTTCTATGCCTCGGATCTCCGGGATGCCCGCCTGGTTGCCGTCCCCGGGTGCTATCCGACTGCCGCCCTGCTGGCCCTTGGACCCCTGGCCATGCGTGGTTATCCCCTGGACGGGTGCATCATCGACGCCAAATCGGGGCTCTCCGGCGCGGGGAGGACGCTTTCCCTCACCTCACATTTCGCCCAGGCCGATGAGAGCGTGAAGCCTTACGGCGTGGGCTCACACCGCCACACCCCGGAGATCGAGGGCCGGCTCTCCGAGCTCTCCTCCCGGCCGGTCCGGGTGAGCTTCGTCCCCCACCTGGTCCCCATGAGCCGGGGCATCCTGGCCACCTGTTACCTTCCCCTGGGGCAGGAGGTGACCTCTCGTGAGGTGAGCGAGGCCTATGAGGGCTTCTATGCCGGATCGCCTTTCGTGGTCCTCCTCGGGGAGGGGCGTTTCCCGGAGACCAAGTGTGTGGCGGGGAGCAATTACTGCCACCTGGGATGGCACCTTGACCGGGAGAGGCGAGTGCTGGTGGTGGCCTCGGCCATCGACAACCTGGTCAAAGGGGCTTCCGGGCAGGCGGTGCAGTGCATGAACATCATGATGGGATGGGAGGAGTCCCTGGGCCTGGAGGCTCCGGGCGTTTTCCCCTGATTGTGCGGCCGCGGAAGGGCACGGATTAAAAGCGTAGTCGGGCGCTTAAGGCGATCGTCGAGGAGGAAGCGAGGATGGTGTTCGAGGAGATGGAGGGCGGAGTATGTGCGCCCCTGGGCTTCAAGGCGGCGGGGGTGGCCTGCGGCCTTAAGGAAAGCGGCAGGCCGGACCTGTGCCTGATATATTCGGAGGTCCAGTGCTCGGCGGCCGGAGTCTTCACCACCAATGCCTTTCGGGCCGCTCCAGTCCTGGTGAGCATGGAACATTTGCGGGGGGGCAGCCTGCGGGCGGTGGTCGCCAACAGCGGCAACGCCAATGCGTGGACGGGGCATAGAGGCCTGGAGGACGCCAGGGAGATGGCCGTTGCGGCGGCCCGCGAACTGGAGGTAGCGGCGGAACAGGTGGCGGTGGCCTCCACCGGGGTCATCGGGTGTTATCTGGACATGGGGAAATTGAGGGAGGGTATCTCCAGGGCGGCCTCCTCCTTAAGCCGGGAGGGGGCGAGCAGGGCGGCGGAGGCCATCATGACCACGGACACCTTCCCCAAGCAGTGGGCCCTGGAGGCGGAGGGTTTCCGTGTGGGCGGGATGGCCAAGGGAGCGGGCATGATCAGCCCACGTATGGCCACCATGTTGGCCTTCATCACCACCGACGCCCAGGTGGAGGCCGGGGAACTCCACCACGCCCTGCGGCGGGTGGTGGACCGGACCTTCAACCGCATCACCGTTGACGGCTGCACCAGCACCAACGACATGGTGGTGGTCATGGCCAGCGGCCTCTCCGGGCGGAGGGTGGGCGGCTGGGAGATGGAAGAGGCCCTGTATCCTTTATGCTCCCGCCTGGCACGCATGATAGTGGAGGATGGGGAGGGCGCCACCCGCTTCATCACCGTCCGCGTGCGGGGAGCCGCGGATGACGCGGAGGCGGAAGTGGCCGCTCGCGCCGTGGCCGATTCCCCCCTGGTCAAGACGGCCTTTTTCGGAGGCGACGCCAACTGGGGGCGGGTGGTGCAGGCCCTGGGGGCTTCCCTTCCCCAACTGGATCCCGCGGGAGTGGAGGTGCGCTTTGGCGGGCTAACCGTGGCTCGGGGGGGCGCGCCGGTGGAGGTGGAGAAAGCGGCGCTGCAGGAGGTTATGGCCTCGCCCCGGGTGGACCTGGAGATCGGCCTGGGGAGGGGGGAGGGGGAAGCCGTGGTCTGGACCTGTGATTTGAGTTACGAGTATGTCCGCATCAACGCGGAATACCATACCTGATAGCTGAGGAGGGGATATGGAGGCGGCGAAGCGCAAGGCCAAGGTGCTCACGGAGGCCCTTCCCTACATAAAGGAATATTACGGCCGAACGGTGGTGGTGAAGTTCGGGGGCAAGGCCATGGAGAACGAGGCCCTGAAGGAGCTCTTCGCCTCGGACATTGTGCTCATGCGCTACGTGGGCATAAACCCCATCATCGTCCACGGCGGAGGGCCTCAGATCACGCATTATATGGAGAGGTTGGGGTTGCAGGTGCGATTCGTGGACGGCCACCGGGTGACCGATGCCGCGGCCATGGAGGTGGCCAAGATGGTCCTCGTCGGGAAGGTGAACAAAGAGCTCGTCTCCCTCATCAACGGGCACGGGACGCTGGCCGTAGGCCTGTCCGGCGAGGACGGCAACCTTATCCAGGCCGTCAAGCGCCGTCACGTGGGCAAGGGCGGCGAGACGGACCTGGGTTTCGTGGGGGAGGTGAAGGCCATCAATCCGCGCATCCTGGACAACCTCATCCGCGAGGAGTTCATCCCCGTGGTGGCCAGCATAGGGGTGGATGAGAGTGGCCAGAGTTACAACATCAACGCCGACCTGGTGGCGGGAGCCCTGGCCTCGGCCCTCAAGGCGGACAAACTCATCTACCTTACCGACGTGGACGGGATCTACCGGGACCTCGAGGACCGCAGCAGCCTGATCCCCGAACTCGACTTGGAGGAGGCCGAGGAGCTGGTGCGCGGCGGCAACCTGAGCAGCGGCATGATACCCAAGCTGCAGAGCTGCGTGGAGGCGGTGCGGGCGGGCGTGCGCCGAGCGCATATCATAAACGGGACCGTGGAACACGCCCTTCTCCTGGAGCTCTTTACCGACGCCGGGATCGGCACCATGGTGCGCTCCTGACGGAGAAGGATTCGGCATGGCGAGACCCAGATTGACGTGGCGAGACGGGACGGCAGGAGGACAGATGAATTCCGAATACGACCTCAAGAGGGCCCTGAAGGCGGAAGAGCTATATTTCATGCACACATACAATCGCTTGCCCGTGCTCTTCGTGAGGGGTTTCGGGACGCGGCTCTGGGACGACGATGGGCGGGAATATGTGGATTTCGTTTCCGGGCTGGGAGCCTGCATAGCCGGGCACTGCCACGGGGAGATAATCGCCGCCGTTGCCAGACAGTCCTCTCAGCTGATACATGTTTCCAATCTTTACCATATCAGGCCCCAGGGGGAACTGGCGGAGATGCTGGTGCGCAGCACCTTCGCCGACCGGGTCTTCTTCTGCAACAGCGGGACCGAGGCCAACGAGGCGGCCATAAAGTTGGCCCGCAAGTACATGAGGGAGGTGCGGGGGGAGGATCGCTACAAGGTGGTCTCCGCGCTGCGTTCCTTCCATGGGAGGACTTACGGGTCGCTTGCCGCTACGGGGCAGCCGGAGAAGGCGCATCCCTTTCGCCCCCTTCCGGAGGGCTTCGTGCACGTGCCCTTCAACGACGCGGAGGCATTGGGAGAGGCCGTGGACGAGAGCACCTGCGCCGTGCTCCTGGAGCCCATCCAGGGGGAGGGAGGGGTATACGTGGCCGATCCCTCCTATCTGAAGAGGGCCAGGGAGCTGTGCGAGGAGAGGGGCGCCCTGCTCATCCTGGATGAGGTGCAGACGGGCATGGGGAGGACGGGAGCCCTCTTCGCGCACCAACATTACGGCATCCTACCCGACGTGATGACCGTGGCCAAGGGCCTGGCGGGTGGGCTTCCCCTCGGCGCCGTGCTGGCCACCGAGGAGGTGGCCAGGGGGTTCCAGCCCGGCGATCACGGGAGTACCTTCGGCGGGAATCCCGTGGCCTGCGCCGCGGCCCTGGCGGTGCTCACCGTTCTCCAGGAGGAACAGCTGGTGGAGAACGCAGCGCGGGTGGGAGGATATTTCCGGGAGAGGCTGTTGCGCCTTCAGGAAGAGATCCCCGGCATCGTGGAGGTCCGGGGCCTGGGGCTCATGCTGGCTGTGGAGCTGGAAAGCCTGGATGCGGGCAACGTGGTCCGGGAATGCCTTAAGAGGGGGTACGTGGTGAACAACATAGGCCAGCGCATCCTGCGCTTCCTGCCCCCCCTCAACGTTTCCACCCGGGAGGTGGACGGACTGGTGGAGGTGCTGGCCGAGCTTCTGCGCGGTGGGTACGGAGAAGGGAAGGTGGGGGAATGAGCCTGAAGGGTCGCGATTTCCTGAGCATGGCAGACCTGGAGGCCGGGGAGCTCGTGGCACTCCTCGACCGCGCCGCGGAGTTCAAGCGCGCCCTGCGGGAGGGCAGAGTCAGGCCCAGTCTGCAGGGCAAGCTGGTGGCCCTCATCTTCCAGAAACCCTCCACCCGCACCAGGGTCTCCTTCGAGGCCGCGGTGCGTCATCTGGGAGGGCACCCCATCAACATGAACGCTACGGAGATGCAGTTGGGGAGGGGAGAGACGATTTCCGACACCGGGCGCGTGCTCTCGCGCTATGTCCACGCCATAACCCTGCGCACCTTCGCCCACAGGGAGGTGGAGGAACTGGCCGAGGCGGCGGAGGTGCCGGTGATCAACGCTCTCACCGACCTGGAGCATCCCTGTCAGGTGCTGGCCGACCTGTTCACCATCCGCGAGAGGTTCGGGGGGTTCTCCGGGATTAAGCTTACCTACCTGGGAGACGGGAACAACGTGGCCAATTCCCTAGCCCTGGGATGCGCGCTGGCGGGCATGACCTTCACCGCCGCCTCTCCTCCCGGATACGAACCGGACGAGGCCATCCTGGGCAAGGCGCGTTCCCTGGCCGGCGAAGGGGCGGTGCGCGTGGTCCAGGACCCCCGGGAGGCGGTCTCCGGCGCCCACGTCCTCTACACCGACGTCTGGGTCTCCATGGGCCAGGGCGATGAGGCCCGCCGTCATAGGGACCTGCGCCCCTATCAACTCAACCGGGAGCTTCTCGAACTCGCCGACCCGGATGCCGTGGTCATGCACTGCCTGCCCGCTCACCGCGGCCAGGAGATCACCGACGAGGTTCTGGATGGGCCATGTTCCCTGGTATGGGACCAGGCCGAGAACCGCATGCACGCTCAAGCCGCCTTGCTATGTCTCCTGATGGGGGAGGAGGTTTGAGGGTTTGGACCGAGGTAGGAGGAGGGACCTCATCCGGGAGTTGATCCGCCTCCGCCGGCCCTCCAGCCAGAGGGAGCTGGTGGAGATGCTCTCCGAGTGCGGTGTGAAGGTGGATCAGTCCACCGTGTCCAGGGACCTGCGGGAGATGGGGGTCATCCGTCTCTCCGGAGGGCATTACACCCTTCCCGAGGAGGAGGGGCTGCGGGGAGGAGAGGAGGAGCTGGAAAGAGGTCTACGCACCTATGCCTTGTCCCTGGAGGCCAGTGGAAACCTGGTGGTGGTGCGTACCCCGGCCGGGAACGCACATGCCCTGGCGGTGATCCTGGACCGGGCGGGTCATGAGGGGGTGGCGGGGACGGTGGCCGGGGACGACACCATCCTTGTGGTGGTGAGAGAGGGCTTTCGCGCCCACGGCCTGGCGCGGGAATGGAAGGAAAAGGCGGGGCTGACCTGATCCTCAGGGATCGGCGTGGTGATATGATTTTCTTTGCGGTAAATAGGGGGCGGAGGTCGGGAATCAAGGTGTATTGAAGCCAGCCCCCTGGGGAAGGGCCGGAAGGCCCGTCTGGCGTTCGTAAGGGCGACAGTCGGAAAGGAAGCGCTTATGAAGGATACGGTGATCCTGGCGTATTCGGGTGGGCTGGACACCTCGGTGGCCATCCGCTGGCTGCAGGAAAACTACGACCTGGAGGTGGTGGCTTTGGCCGCCGACCTGGGGCAGCCAGGGGACCTGGAGGCCCTGCGGGAGAAGGCCCTGAGCCTGGGCGCGATGGATGCGGTCACGCTGGACCTCAAGGAGGTCTTCGCCGAGCGCTATGTGCTCCCGGCCCTGAAAGCCAATGCCCTCTACGAGGGCAGGTATCCCCTGGCCACCTCGCTGGCCCGTCCCCTCATCGCCTCCGCACTGGTGGAGGAGGCGAGACGGCGGGGTGCCAAGGCGGTGGCCCACGGATGCACGGGAAAGGGGAACGACCAGGTGCGTTTCGACCTCACCTTCATGGCCCTGGGGCCGGATCTGCGCATCATCGCTCCCCTGCGGGAGTGGAACATGTCCCGAGAGGAGGAGATCGAATACGCCCAGAGGCACGGCATCCCGGTCCCGGTGACCCAGGAGACCCCCTATTCGGTGGACGAAAACCTCTGGGGCCGCAGCTGTGAGGCGGGTGTCCTGGAGGATCCCGGCGTGGAGCCGCCGGAGGACGCCTACCAGTGGACGGTGTCCCCCGAGGAGGCCCCCGACGAGCCGGCCTACCTGACCATCGGCTTCCAGGAGGGGAGGCCGGTCTCCCTGCAGGGGGAGGAGATGGGGCTGGTGGACCTCATCCTGGAGCTGAACCGGGTGGGTGGCTCCCACGGGGTGGGGAGGATAGACATGATCGAGAACCGCCTGGTGGGGATAAAATCGCGGGAGGTCTACGAGGCGCCAGCGGCCACCATCCTCATCGAAGCCCACCGGGCCCTGGAGGCACTGACCCTCACTCGGGAGACGCAGCACTTCAAACCCTTGCTTGAATCCAAGCTCGCGGAGCTCATCTATTACGGGTTGTGGCACGACCCTCTGCGGTCGGCCCTGTGCGCGGCCGTCGAGGAGACCCAGAGGGCGGTCACCGGAGAGGTGCGGGTAAAGCTGTACCGCGGGACGTGCACGGTGGTGGGCCGCGAGTCCCCCTATTCCCTGTATGAGTATTCGCTGGCCACCTACGACCGCGCGGACCTCTTCGATCACGCTTCCAGCCGGGGATTCGTGGAGCTCTGGGGCCTCCCTCTACGGGTATGGGGGAGAAAGCAGGGAAGGGCCGGCCTTGAGGGTGGGAAAGGGGCTGGAGAGGAATGAAACTCTGGGGAGGGCGCTTTGGCAAAGAGACGGAGCACATAGTCCATGAGTTCACCTCCTCCCTCCGCTTCGACCGCCGCCTGGCGCGACAGGACCTGCGGGTCACCAAGGCGCATGCCCTCGCGCTGCGTGAATGTGGGGTCCTCAGCCCGGAGGAGTGCGAGCGCGTGCTCTCCGCCCTCGAGGACATGGGAAGGGAGGTGGAAGAGGACACCTTTCCCTTCGCCGATGACGAGGACGTCCATTCCGCCGTGGAGAGGGTCCTCGTGGAGCGGCTGGGAGAGGTAGGGGCCAAGCTGCGCACCGCCCGCAGCCGCAACGACCAGGTGGCGGCCGACCTGCGCCTCTACCTCATGGAGGAGACGACAGAGATCCTCCACCTCCTCGTGGGGCTGATGCAGGTCCTCGTGGAGCTGGCGGAGGAGAACCTGGGAGTGATAATGCCCGGATTCACCCACCTCCAGCCGGCTCAGCCCGTTCTGCTCTCCCATCACCTCCTGGCCTATTTCGAGATGTTCAGGCGGGACGTGGAGCGGTTCGCCCAGGCGCGGTCGCGCATGGACAAGTGCCCGCTGGGAAGCGGGGCGCTGGCCGGCGTCGGTTATCCCCTGGACCGCTGGTTGCTGGCCGAGGAGCTGGGGTTCGGCGGCATAACCTCCAATTCCATGGATGCGGTCTCCGACCGCGACTTCGCGGCCGACTTCCTTTACGCCGCGGCTTTGACCTCCGTGCACCTCAGCCGCCTGGCGGAGGAGATCGTCCTGTGGATGAATCCCCGCTTCGCTTTCCTGCGCCTCGATGAGGCCTATACCACCGGTTCATCCCTCATGCCTCAGAAGGCCAACCCGGACCTGGCGGAGCTTATCCGGGGAAAGACGGGAAGGATGGTGGGGCACCTGGTCTCCCTCCTGGTGATGCTCAAAGGACAGCCCCTGACCTACAACCGGGACCTCCAGGAGGACAAGGAGGGGGTCTTCGACGCCGCCGAGCAGCTGCGCTCCATGCTGGAGATAACCGCGGCGGCGCTGCGGACGGCGGAGTTCGACCGGGAGAGGATGGAGGAGGCGGCCCTGGAGGGATACCTCAACGCCACGGACCTCGCCGATTACCTGGTGGCCAAGGGGATACCCTTCCTGATGGCCCACGAGAAGGCCGGGAAAGCGGTAAGGTTGTGCCTGGAGCGGGGAGGCATCCCACTGGAAAGCCTTTCACTGGACGACCTCCGGGCCATCGACCCCTCCTTCGAGGAGGACGTATACCGGTGCCTTTCCCTCCAGGAATGCGTGAGGGCGCGTGACCTGCCGGGTGGTACCGCACCGGGCAGGGTGGAGGAGGCCTTGAGGGAGGCGCGAGGCTGGCTGGAAACGGAGAGCCTGCGCCTTCAGCGCTGAAAGGGGAAAGAGTCCCTGGGAGCCGGGGGAGACGGATACGCTTCCGGCCCCCTACCCATGGCGAAGGGGTGGTTTCCATGGGAGAGGTAGAGGAACTGACTCGGGCCCTCGAGGAGCTGGCGGAGCTCTCGGACATCAAGGGAGAGGTGCGCTTCAAGGTCAACGCCTACCACCGGGCGGCCGAAGTGGTCAGGGAGGTGGGCGAAGAGATCCTGCAGGCCGAGGACGTCAAGGAACTCCGCAAGTACAAGGGCATAGGGGAGGGCATCGCCAAAAAGATCCTGGAGTTCAAGCGCACGGGCACCATCTCCAAGCTGGAGGAGCTCAAGGAGGAGATACCCGTGGAGCTCATCTCCCTCCTTCAGGTCCCCAACCTGGGCCCCAGGAGGGCCAAGCTGGTCTACGATGAGCTGGGGGTGCGCACCATAGAGGAGCTCAAGGAGGCGGCGGAGGCCCACAAGCTGGCCGAACTTCACGGCCTGGGGCCCAAAGCGGAGCAGAACATCCTGGAGGGCATACGCCACCTCCAGACCACCACAGGTAGGCTTCCCGTTCACCGGGCTCACCGTATCCAGGAAGAGATAATCGGCCTTCTAGGGGAGAGGATGCCCGGTCTCGCCATGAGCCCGGCGGGGAGCCTGCGGCGCATGAAGGAGACCATAGGGGACATCGACATCCTAGTCGCTTCCAGGGAACCGGGGAAGGTCATGGAGGCTTTCTGCAGCCTGCCTCTGGTGGAGAGAGTGCTGCTCCACGGGGACACCAAGAGCTCCGTCCTCACCACCGACGGCCTGCAGGTGGACCTCAGGGTGGTGGCTCCCGAGGAATACGGGGCGGCCCTGCAGTATTTCACGGGATCCAAACCGCACAATGTGAGGGTGCGGGAGATCGCCAAGAAGGCCGGGAAGAAGGTGAGCGAGTACGGCGTGTTCCGGGTGAAGGACAACCGGCGCCTGGCGGGTGCCGACGAGGAGGAGGTCTACGCCGTGCTGGGCATGGACTGCCCGCCGCCGGAATTGCGGGAGAACCGAGGGGAGGTGGAGGCCGCCCTGGAGCACCGCCTTCCCACCTTGGTGTCCATGGAGGACATACGAGGCGACCTCCACGTGCATACCAACGCCAGCGACGGGATCACCGACCTTCTGGAGATGCGTGCGGCGGCGGAGGCTCTGGGATATCGTTACCTGGCCATCACCGACCACGCCCAGAACCTGAAGGTGGCCAACGGGCTGGACCGGGAGAGGCTGCTTCGGCAGGTGGAGGAGATCGAGAAGCTGAACTCCAGGAAGGACTCCCCCGTCCTGCTCCTCGCGGGGACGGAGCTCAACGTGGGCAACAAGGGGGAGGTGGATTACGACCCCGAGGTCCTCTCTCGCCTCGACGTGGTCATCGCCGCCGTGCACGGTGGTTTCCGCCAGCCGAAGGAGCAGATGACCAGGCGCATCCTGGAGGCCATACGCAACCCTCACGTGAAGATCGTCGCCCACCCCACGGGGAGGCTCATCGGGCAGCGTCCTCCATACGAGGTGGACCTACGGAAGGTGATGGAGGTCGCTGCGGAGACGGGCACGGCGCTGGAGCTGAACGCCTTCCCCGACCGGCTGGACCTCAACGACGAGAACCTCATGGAAGCGCGCTCCTGGGGGGTGATGATAGCCTTGGGCACCGACGCCCACCGCAGGGAGCACCTCTCCTTCATGTTCTACGGGGTGGCAACCGCCCGCAGGGGGTGGCTGGGCCCGGAACACGTACTCAACGCCATGGAGCCGGAGGAGCTTTTAAGATGGCTGTGGGCGGGGCGAGAGAGGCGGAGAGAGGCGAGCGGATGAGCCGAGTTCGGGGAAAGCGGGGTTCATGGCCCATGCCCAAGCTCCATCATCTCGAAGGATTAGGCCGCTTCCGGCCGGGTAGGGCCGGTGACCGCCGGAGATCTGGAGACGAGCGTGTACGGGGAGGAAGGGGTGGAGATGGAGGTAAGGAAAAACGCCATCGTACCGCTGGGATACGGCAAGTATTACCGTGCGGACAAGATCGTGGGGCTGGAACCCATAGAGGAAGAGCGCGGCCCTGCCCGCCGCACCTATGTCTACGTGGAGGGTCGGCCGGAGCCGGTCATAGCCTCGCGCACCGAGGAGACCATCCTCCGGGACATGGTCGTATCCGGGGAGGAGGCGGAAGCCTCCATGGCCTTCGAGCTCCTGGAGAGGATACTCCACGAGATGGAGAGGGTGGGGCCCATGCTCCGCAGGAGCATACGAGAGGAGAGCGGTCTGGACATCGATGACCTGGTGGGGCGCATCCGGCGTGTGCTGTCCCGGGAGGAGGAGAGGGAAGCGGACCAGGGAACGTTGTTCATGTAAGCGGTAAAGGGAAACGCGACCAAGGAGGTTGGCCTTGAAGCTGAGGGAGATCCACGAACTGGCGGTGAAGATGGGGGTGGAGAAGGACCCCCGCGGCAAGGAGGAGATCGAGAGGATACTCGCCGCCAACCGGGAGAAGTACGAAAAGCTGCCGGAGAAGGAGAAGAGGTTCTTCGACCTGGAGAGCCTGGAGAACCCCTTCCCGGACTCCCGCATCCTGGTGGGGGACCCGGAGACGGAGGTCCGCTGCGCCCTGGCGGGCATAGACATGGAGGTGCCCGAGGTCCTTCTGGCCGACCGCCTGCGGGAGAAGGGGGAGCCGGTGGACCTCATCATCAGCCACCACCCGGAGGGCAGGGGGCTGGTGAACCTGGACAAGGTGATGGCCCTGCAGGCCGACGAGTGGTACCGCCACGGCGTGCCCATCAACATCGGCGAGGCCCTCATCGGCAAGCGCATGCAGGAGATCTACCGCGCCTTTCTCCCTCGCAACCACGAGCGCGCCCTGGATGCCGCCCGTCTTTTGGGCATCCCCTTCATGAGCATGCACACCGTGGCCGACAACCAGGTCCATTCCTACCTTGGGGAGCTCTTCGCCCGGCGCAAGCCGCACACCGTGGGCGATGTGGTGGACATCCTCCTGGAGATACCGGAATACCAGGCCTCCGCGGAGAGCCAGGCGGGGCCGGTGGTCATAGTAGGCAAGAAGGAGAACCGCGCCGGCAAGGTGATGGTGGACATGACGGGGGGTACGGAAGGGCCCCAGGAGGTCCTGGAGAAGCTGGCCGCTGCCGGCGTGGGTACCATAGTGGCCATGCATTACTCGGAGAAACACCGCGAGGAGGCGGAGAAGCAGAAGATAAACGTGATCATCGCCGGGCACATAGTCTCCGATTCCCTGGGCATGAACCTCATCCTGGACCGGCTGGAGGAGAGGGGGGTGCGCATCATCCCCGTCTCCGGGCTGGTCAGGGTCTCCCGGGCCGCGTCCCGGAAGCGCCCCCGTGCCCCTCGCTGAGGCGTCGGTCCTCCCCCTCCATCTCCGGGCATGAACCTCATCCTGGACCGGCTGGAGGAGAGGGGGGTGCGCATCATCCCCGTCTCCGGGCTGGTCAGGGTCTCCCGGGCCGCGTCCCGGAAGCGCCCCCGTGACCGCGGCATATATGCCGCCGGCCTTTCCTCCCGTTTTCGCGGCATACACAATGCGTACCTGAGGCGATGGGAGGAAAGACAGCGCGTCCCGCCCGGGCGGCGAGGAGCGGCGTCGGGAGAACGGGCGCGCCGCGGAAGGAGAGGGGATGTTGGGCGAGAAAGGTCGAGAAAGGGTTTGCTGCTTGTTCGCTGCGACCGATTTTTCGTATACACTATGGTACAGGAGGTGTTCCGACGAAGAGAGGACTTGTCGACTCGTCGCGGGGCTTGGCGCGGATGAGCCCGGTGGGCCTTGAAGGCCTTTCGAGAGATATAGAGAATTCCGTAAATGGTGGGGGCCTAGTAGTATTCCCTACCGCCGGAGGAGGATGAGGGATATTGAGCGAGGGATACCGGTTGCTCGAACAGGGGGAACGCCTGCTCGCGGAGAGCAGGATCGATGAGGCCATCGAACGTTTCCGCCGCTTCCTGGACGATTACCCGGAGGACATAGAGGGCCAGTATCAACTGGGCCTGGCCCTCTATGAGAAGGGAGAGCTGGAAGAAGCCGCGCTGCGCTTCCGGCGCGTGGGCGAACTGGATCCCGACGACCCACGCTCCTACGACGGGCTGGCCCTGGTGATGATGGAGAAGGGGGATTACGCCCGCGCAGTCACTTACTACCTGGAGGCCCTGCAGCGCGACCCGGACAACCCGGACCTGCTCAACGAGCTGGGCATCGCCTACCACGAACTGGGCGACGAGGAGCGGGCGCTGCAGGCGTACGAGAGAGCTTTGGAGCTCGATCCCAACTTCGGCTATCCCTACTACAACCGGGCTCGGCTCCTGGCGGGGAGGGGTGAATTCGAAGAGGCGGTGGAGTGCCTGGAAAAGGCGGTGAGCCTCTACAAAGGCGAGCGGGAGAAGCTCATCGACGTGCTATTCGAGCTCGCCGCGGTCTACGAGGAGATGCTGGATGACGAGAGGGCTGTGGGGACCTACGGCGAGATCCTCATGCTCGACCCGGACAATGTGGAGGCCTTGCTCAGCCTGGGCTCCATTTACCTGGACCGGGGGGATTACCATAGAGCGGCCGCCTACTTCGACCGCGTCATTAGGCTGGACCCGGAAAACGACAGCGCCTACCTGGAGAAGGGCTACGCCTTGGGTTGCCTGGGTGAGGTGGAAAAGGAGCTGGAGTACATCGACAAATGCCTGGCCATCAACCCGGAGAACAAGTACGCCCTGAGCAACAAGGGGGCAGCCCTCATGGAGCTGGGGAGGATGGAGGAGGCCGAGGAGTCCTTCCGCCGCGCGCTGGAGGTGGACCCCTCCTACCCGTGGCCTTACTATAACCTCTCCTGTCTCTTCGCCCTGCGAGGGGAGACCGACCGGGCCCTGCGTTATCTACGCCGCGCGCTGGAGCTGGATCCCTCCCTACGTGAGGATGCCGCGCGGGATGCGTGCCTTGACCGGCTGAGGCACACTCTGACGTTCAGGAAGCTGCTCGAGGGAGAGGCCACATAAAGAAACCGCCCCGTACTCCCAATCCTACCCCGAGGACCTTTTCGCGGTTCAGCGGATTGGCTTGCTCGGGGCCCCTCGCGAGAACGGTAATATGGTAAAAGTTACCAAGGGGAGGGCGATTCAGCCGCTCTTACCAATGGTGATGATGACCAGCGAACCTGCGGGGGCCGATGAGCCCCCGGCGGGGAACTGGTAGGTCACGATCCCTACGTGTTCGGGGTCGGTTTGATACACGACCTTGTAGGTGAACCCTGCGGACACCAGTTTCTCCTTGGCTGCCGTCTCGGTCATGTACAGGACGTTCGGCACCACGCCCTGCGGAGAGGGACCCCTGCTCACGGATATGGTCACCGTGGAGCCCGGGCTGACCATGGTCCCCGCCAGCGGGTTCTGCCCCACAACCATCCCCGCAGGAACGACGGTGGAGTTGACGTAGGTCACGTTGGGCACCAGGCCCGCCCCACGGATGGCGGCCGCCGCCACGCTCTCCTCCATGCCCGTCACCGCCGGGACGGCCACCTTCTGGCCCTCGGTGTGGATGTGGCAGTAGTCGGTGGGCTGTTCGCCGCGCCGGTAGGTCCTGGTCTCCGTGTGCGGGCAATAGGGGGTGGCCAGGAGCTGACTCTCCGTGCACACGGTGACCGTTACCATCTCCTCCTCGTCCTCCTCGCCGAACTCCGCTTTGGGGAAATCGGTAGGGGGGACTCCCTCCAGGGCCTTGAGCATGAACTTCCTCCAGATCTGGGCCGGGAAGGTACCCCCGTACACGGTTATGCCGTGGACGCTGCGCATGGGGATGAGCCCCTGGGGATAACCCACCCACACCGCGGCGGAGAGATCGGGTGTGTACCCGCAGAACCAGGCGTCGGCGTAATTGTCCGTGGTCCCCGTCTTGCCCGCCTGGGGGCGGTCCAGGCGTGCCGCCCTTCCCGTCCCGTGCTTCACGGCATCCTGGAGGATGGAGTTGACCACCGCGGCCACGTCCTCTCGCACCACCCGCTTGCCCTTGGGGCGGTTCTCAAGGATGACCTCCCCGTCGGCGTCGGTGACCTTGGTCACGCAGATGGGCTCGTAGTGTACCCCGTTGGCGGCCAATGTGCCGAAGGCGCTGGCCATCTCCAGGGGGTTCACCCCGTTGGTCAGCGCCCCCAGGGCAATGGCGGGATAAGGGTCCACCGGGGAGGTTATACCCATGGCCTTGGCCATCTGAGCCACTCTCTGCGGCCCGACATCCTTTATGAGCCTGGCGAAGACCACGTTGACCGAGCGAACGGTGGCGGTGTAGACGTTTATGCTCCCGTAACTCGACCCCTCGCAGTTGTTCACCTTCCACTTCGTCCCGTCGGGGAAGACCAGGGTGGTGGGAGAGGAGTCGTAGGTCTTGTAGGGGGAGATGCCGTTGCTGATGGCCGTGGTGAGCACGAATACCTTGAAGGCCGAACCGGGCTGCCTTCCTCCCTGGGCGGCGATGTTGTATTGCAGCTTGGTGAAGTCCCTGCCGCCCACCATGGCCTTGATCTCTCCCGTGCGGGGGTCCACGGCACACAGGGCGGCGCTGGGGTCGCCCGGGCGGTCCAGCGTGGTGGCGATGGCCTCCTCGGCATAGCGCTGCATGTTGAGGTCCAGCGTGGTATAGACCCGCAGCCCCCCCCGGAAGATTATGTCGTCCGGCGAGAGGTCCCCGAATCGGGAGCGCAGTTCATGGTCGGAGGCGAAGACGTTGTAGAGGTATTTTTTTACATATTCCACAAAATAAGGAGCCACCTGGCTGGGGGCTTCCTCGGGGATGGGCTGCACGACCACCGGTTTTTGCTTCGCCTGATCGGCCTCCTCCTGGGTTATGAATCCCAGCTCGGCCATCTTGTCCAGGACCAGGTTGCGCCGGCGCATAGCTCCTTCGGCGTTGGTGTAGGGGGAGTAATAGTTGGGGATGCGGATCACCGCCGCCAGGAGGGCGGCCTCCTCCAAGGAGAGCTCCGAGGGTTGCTTCCCGAAGAAGGTCTGGGAGGCGGTCTTCACCCCGTAGCATCCCTGTCCGAAATAGACGTCGTTGAGATAGAGCTCGAGTATCTTGTCCTTGGAGTACTTCCTCTCCAGCTTGTTGGCCAGGCTGGCCTCCTCCACCTTGCGCCAGTAGGTCCTCTCCTTACCGGTGAGGGTGTTCTTCACGTACTGCTGGGTGATGGTGGAGGCGCCCTGCACCACCTTTCCCTGTACCACGTTGGTCCAGAAGGCACGGGCGATGGCCTTCCAGTCCACACCGCTGTGGGAGTAGAAGCGTTCGTCCTCGATGGCGATGACCGCCTGGCGCAGGTAAGGCGATATCTGGTCCAGGGATATCTTTTCGCGGTGCTGTTCCCCGTGCAGTTCGGCGATGACCGTGCCGTCGGCGGCCAGTATCTTGGAGGTCTGGTCCATGCGGTGCTTCTCCAGCTGGGAGAGACTGGGAAGGCCCACGCCGGTATAGAACCAGGCCAGGAAACCTCCGGCAAGCAGGACCAGACACAGGAAGACGATCAGCGATATGCGCAGGAATACTCGCATGGCACTACCTCTTGACGACCCGGTCCTGCCTCGATTCTACCCTTATGCTACCCTTATGAATAGACAGTGGGAAGCAGGCCGGGGTTCCCAGGTCGGCGCATCCTCCACCCTCTCACGGCGCTCTCAGGCGTTCCCGGCCATCTTCTTTTCGCTAATCGGACTTCTCCACTGCCGGCTTTCTATCCTTCCCTTCCCGGGAGACGATCGCGGGGAATGAGGTGCAGGTGCTGCGAGGAGGGTTCTAGGTTCCAAGTGGGATATAAGTAAACCGGGGCGACCCGGAAAAAGACGGGCATCCGGTTCGCCTCCCGTTCCCGGCCCCATTCACCGCTTCCGTGACTTGCCCGGAGGCGACCTACCTCAGTGTGGAGCCCGCTTCCCAGGGGACAGGAAACGCCACCGACCGGGCACCATCCCTCGAGCAGCGGAAGAGACGACCGAAAGGCGAGGTGCCCGGCAGGAGCAGGATTTCCGGAACCATGCGAGGTCTCGCCCGAGACATATTTTTAAATGGCATGGAGAATCCTTCGTAAATCGAGGACGAAAAGAAGAAAAGGGAGGTATGGAACGAGAGGCTTGCCCGAGCCGTGCCGGCTTACGGTCGCCGCGCTGGGTTAAAAGAGATGGAATTTCACCGCTCAGGAAGATCGAAATCCAAGTATGAAAATGCCCATATGCTTGTTATGCTTGATAATTTATGGAAAATATGTAAAAATTTCATCACAATTGTAGGCTGAACTTCGGGCGAAAGGGGCATCAACGAAAAGCATCTTCCATCTTTCTTGACCAGTTAGCGTTAGGAAGCTGTGAACCCCGGTTTGAAGTCTGGTCACCTGAACCGGGAGGAGCTAGTGGTGAAACCGGCCTGAACGGGAGACGTTCTGGTCGGTTTTATAAATTATTAAGCGGCTTATGGGGGTGAAAAGGCTTTAAAAGATCGCGTTAGGGTGTGGGGATGAAAAGAGGGGAGATATTCTTCGGGGTGATCGATTAAAAAGGAGGGGCAGCTGCCACTGCCCCTAGGCACACCATGAGCCCGGCTAGGCCTTTAGTGCACCCATTTTTATTTTAATACATACGTCTCAAAAGGGGAAGGTGGTAAGACGTGAAGTCCTCCTCTGGAAAAACGCTTGCGCGGCGGAAGAAGAGCCATACGTTTTCCGACGTGGGCTGGGAGGAGACGTTCCTCAACGGGCGCAAGACGATCGGTTGCACCCTCCTGGCGCTGCTTTTCGCTTTGACGGCATCCCTTGCCTATACGGAGAGACTGGCGCCCACCATGGCCCTCTGGAGCGACACGGAGGAACTCGTGGCCGTGATCAGCATCCAGGGCGTGGAAATGCCCGGCGTCTTGAATGAGGATGCGCCCGTTCTGCTTTTCGTGGAACCCTTGACGCTTTACGCGGGAACCTTCGCCGAGGTTGTCGTTACCTGCAGCAACAACCCGGGTCAGGGTTTCGCGATCTCCATGTGGAACGAGGTGGCTTCGCTCCAGCCCTCGCAGATGAGGGCGCTGAGCGACGGCCGGTTTCTCTGCACCTTCGATTTAAGGGATGTGGGAGCGGGAGTCTTCACCCTGACCCTGCGAACGCCCGAAGGGAAAGAGGCGTCCCTTCCCTCATGCCTCACCGTCCTCGTGCCGGACTCGGGAGGTGGGGGTGCGGCCTCACCGGGAAGGGAGGGGAAGGGGGGCGGGGGCGGCGCCGTGTCGCCCACCCCCGGCGACCCGGCACGGACTGCGCCGTCAGGCGGTAACGGCACCCCCGCGTCACCGGACCGGCCCCCATGGGAAGGCCCTGTAGACGACGCGAGCCCGCCGAACGGGGGGCAGGACCAAAAGCCGCGCGGCGACGAGCCGACCCCGGGTGGCATCGGGGGCTTCAAGGTGACCCCTTCCGTGGTCAACGCGGCGCTCTCCGTGGAGCTGCTGATCGAGGGAGGGGTCTTCCGGACCGGCTGGCAGGCCAGGCTGACGAGAAGCGGATATACCGCCTGGAGCGTGTCCTTTGCCGTTCTTTCCGAAACCCAAGTGCGTTGTGGGTTCAACCTCCTGGACCTCGCACCCGGGGTCTACAAGCTCGAGATCACCGATTACCGGGACCACGTCATTTATTGCATCGGGTATGTGAAGGTGATCTGAGGAGAGGGGGTGACGGAAAGCGGGTACACGTCGCACGGTGTGAGCAAGGCAGGAAGAGCACATGGTGAGCCCGGCTAGGCCTTTCGTGTACCCGCTTTCCTTTTTGGAACACGGTTTGTGGGAGAAGTGGCTAGGGGGCGACGCGCTGTGCTAACGGCCCCTCGAGGCCAGAGGTCGAACATCCCACGCCGTTTCGCATCACGGCGCCGGTAGCGTGGCGAAAGGAGGTGATGAGACGAAAGACCCAGCAGAAAGCGTGGCGCCGTTGCGGTTGTCGAGAGGATGGAAAGCGCTCGATTCATGGGGGAATACATCGAGCGGCGGAAAGGAGGAAAGGATGAAGAAGGTACTCCTGATCGGAGTGGTCATCGCCCTGGCGACGACCATGGTGGGACTGGGAGTGCACGCGCAGTTCCAGGACACCGAGGCGGCCTCGACCACCTGGAAGGCCGGTAAGCTCGACCTCAAGGTGAACGGCGGAGACAGGCCCATCGACATCATTATCGAGAAATGCCTGAAGCCCGGCGATGAGGGCCCCTGTTTTGGTTACACCTATTGCCTCACTAACGAGGGATGCGTGAGCGGCGAGCTCGACCTGACGGACATAGTGGTCACGGAGGACGAGAATTGCCTCATCGAGCCCGAGGCGGAAGCAGGAGACACGACCCCCGATGCGGGCGAGCTGGGCGAGCACATCAAGATAAGGCTCACGCTGAAGTCCTCTCTCTGGGGGAGCCCGAAGCTCATCTACGAGGGGTTGTTGAAGGACATACAGCCGCACTATGACGTCGACGAGATGCTTCCGCAGCACGATTACGACTTCATAATCGAGGGCTGGTGGTGGCCGCAGTCCTCCACGGACAGCCAGGCGATGACCGACGTCGTGAAGCTCAGCATGAAGTTCCAGCTCCAGCAACTCCCCGACTGAGGTTGAGGAACCCTAGCAAGGCACGTTGTCCCTCTCTCCAACCCGGGTGGTCGCCACCCGGGTTGGAGACCAATACTAATCACAGAGGAAGACACAGAGGAAGATGACACAGAGGAAGATGGTGATGGGCATGGTGAACGAGGCATGGGCGAGGTTGCAGGGGATGGCGCGGAACAGGCTTGTCCGGAAGTTGTCAAAGGTGCTGGGATGGGCCGCCACCCTGGCGCTGTTCGGCATCCTCCTCCTCACCAGTTTCCTGATGGTCGCCCCCCTCTTCGGGCTGCAGACCTACACGGTGCTCTCCGGGTCCATGGAGCCTGCGCTAAAAGTTGGGGGGATCACCGTTTGTAAGATGGTCCCCGTGCGCGAGATAGAGGTGGGGGACATCATCGCCTTTAACAACCTCGAGGGCGTGAAGATAACCCACCGCGTGGTAAGCGTCGCGGAGGAGAACGGCACGATGATGTTCCGCACCAAGGGGGACGCCAACGAGGAGGAGGACCCCAACGAGTTCTCCATAAACGGCGACAGGGTGCACAAGGTCATCTTCCACATCCCGTACCTGGGATATTTCTATGGTTTTATCCGAGAAAATTTCATCTACCTCGCCGTGACGTTCCTTTCGGTCACCGTTCTCCTGGCGCTCTTCAGGAGAGAGAAGGGCATTGCATTGGCCGCATCCCACGGCGAGAGGAAGGCCGTGTCGACCAAGGTCGATCTTCTTGACCCCGACGGGTAAAGGCGGGTATTGGCACTCCTGATGCGCCACGCAAGCGCGGTCGTCACGAAGGCTTGGGGTCTCCTTCCCGGTAACGGGTCGGAGATGCAACGCCCTCCGAGCCGGTGAGTGCGCTTGCCCCAACCGAAGGCCGGCCCGTTTTCCTCCGTCGTCCAAGGGAGTCCGGGAACCTCAGGGCCCTTCCGCAGCGGTGGGAGGGCATCCCTCATTCCTGGGAGTTGGTGGGCGAAACAGCACGTTCGTCTCCCGACGACCTTCCGTGACCTGTGATCGCCTCCCCATCGAGAGGTCCGCGATTCGAGAGGTCCGTGTTCATGCCATTCTTGACAATCTGCTTCATTCCTCGCCCCCTTCATTCGGGTTGCCTCCGTCGATCCATGCTTTATCCGGTTCACGGCGAGAGCTTGAACGGGATATATTCGGCATTCCCCTGCGGTCGCGGTTGTGGCTTGCGCACTACCCAAAGCGGAGGAGGTGCTGATATTCTATGTCCTGAACGAGTTCCCGGATGATGGAAACAGGAGCGAGTGATGGCACTGGTCAAGGACCTGGACTACCAGATGGAGGTCATCCTCTCCGGGGCGGTGGACTGCCTTCCGGAGGGGGATATGCGGGCCAAGGTGGAGCGATCCATCGCCGAGGAACGGCCTCTGCGCGTGAAGTTCGGGGTGGACCCCACCCGGCCGGACCTGCACCTGGGCCATGCCGTCCCTCTACGCAAGCTCCGCCAGTTCCAGGACCTGGGGCATACCGCCATACTCCTCATCGGGGATTTCACGGCTCGGGTCGGTGACCCCTCGGAGCGCGACGTCACCCGCCCCCAGCTCTCCGCCGAGGAGGTGCGCGCCAATGCCGAGACCTATGCCCAACAGGCCTTCCGCATCCTGGACCGGGAACGCACGGTCCTCGAGTACAACAGCCGTTGGTTGGCCCCCCTGACCTTCGAGGAGCTTTTGCGCCTCACCTCCCACTTCACCGTGGCGAGGCTCCTGGAGAGGGACGACTTCGCCAGACGATATGCGGACAACGTCTCCATAGGGCTGCACGAGTTCCTCTACCCGGTGATGCAGGCCTACGATTCGGTGGCCCTCCGTGCGGACGTGGAGATCGGAGGAACCGACCAGATCTTCAACCTCCTGGCGGGAAGAGAGCTGCAGAGGGCGTTGGGCCAGGAGCCCCAGAGCGTGCTCACCCTCCCCATCCTGGTGGGCCTGGATGGGGAGAAGAAGATGTCCAAGAGCCTGGGCAACCACGTGGGCCTCACCGATCCGCCGGAGGAGATGTTCGGCAAGCTAATGTCCCTTGACGACCGGTTGATGCCGGATTACTTCCGGCTCACCACCGCCCTCGAACCCGCGGAGGTGGAATCCCTCCTCCGCGAGTTGGAATCCGGGGATCTCCACCCGGCCAGGGCCAAGAGGCGCCTGGCCCGCGAGGTGGTGAGGCTGTACTGGGGGGAGGAAGCCGCCGACGCGGCGGAGCGGTCCTTCGACCGCGTCTTCGTGGAGCGGGAGTTGCCGGAGGAGATACCCGAGGTCTTCGTCCCCGACGGGGAGCTCGTGGAAGGGCGGATCTGGCTGCCCCGCCTCCTGGTCCTCGCCGGGTTGGCCTCCTCCACCAGCGAGGGGAGGAGGCTCATAGTTCAGGGAGGCGTGAAGCTGGACGGGAGGGAGGTCTTGGACCAGGAATACGAGGTCCAGGCAAGGGATCTCGACGGGCTGGTCATCCAGAAAGGGAAGCGGCATTTTCGCAGGATAAAGCGGTAAAAAGAAGCTGCATTCCGTTTGACACCGACCCCTCCCGGTGCTAATATGAGAATTGCGGCGAGAGCCGTCGGGGGACGAACCCGATTGAAATGAAGGAGGCGGTAATCCGGACGCTTGAAGAGAAGAGAAGCGAAAGTAGGCCGGATGCCGCTCCAAGAGCGGTATTTTTAATCCGCATTTATTGACAGGGATAATCGAGAGTGCTACCTTGTAGCCTTGTTGAAACGGCGCTGAGCCATGTTCCTTGAAAACTAAACAGCGTTTCAGGTGGAGAGAGAGTGCTCCCATGAATTCCGTTCCGGTCCGTCCTCGGACGGACTGCGGCCGGTAAGGAGCCCGGATACGTTCTTCGACGCATGTAAGTCCGCAAGGACTGCATTTTGGTCGGAGAGTTTGATCCTGGCTCAGGACGAACGCTGGCGGCGTGCCTAACACATGCAAGTCGAGCGGACCTGTCCCGGCTCCTCGGAGTTGGGGCGGGTTAGCGGCGAACGGGTGAGTAACACGTGGGCAACCTACCCCGAAGACTGGGATAACCCCGGGAAACCGGGGCTAATACCGGATACCTTCCCACCACCGCATGGTGGAGGGAAGAAAGGTTGGCTTCGGCCTTCCGCTTCGGGATGGGCCCGCGGCCCATTAGCTAGTTGGTGGGGTAACGGCCCACCAAGGCGACGATGGGTAGCCGGCCTGAGAGGGTGTCCGGCCACACTGGGACTGAGACACGGCCCAGACTCCTACGGGAGGCAGCAGTGAGGAATATTGCGCAATGGGCGAAAGCCTGACGCAGCGACGCCGCGTGGACGATGAAGGCCTTCGGGTTGTAAAGTCCTGTCAGGAGGGACGAAGCGGCCTCGTGCCGTGACGGTACCTCGGTAGGAAGCCCCGGCTAACTACGTGCCAGCAGCCGCGGTAAGACGTAGGGGGCTAGCGTTGTCCGGAATTACTGGGCGTAAAGAGCTCGTAGGCGGTTCGTTAAGTCGGGTGTGAAAGCCCTCGGCTCAACCGAGGAACTGCACTCGATACTGGCGGGCTAGAGTCTGGTAGAGGGAGGTGGAATTCCCGGTGTAGCGGTGAAATGCGCAGATATCGGGAGGAACACCGGTGGCGAAGGCGGCCTCCTGGGCCACGACTGACGCTGAGGAGCGAAAGCTGGGGGAGCGAACAGGATTAGATACCCTGGTAGTCCCAGCCGTAAACGATGGGCACTAGGTGTGGGGGGTTACCAACTCCCTCCGTGCCGAAGCTAACGCATTAAGTGCCCCGCCTGGGGAGTACGGCCGCAAGGTTAAAACTCAAAGGAATTGACGGGGGCCCGCACAAGCGGCGGAGCATGTGGCTTAATTCGACGCAACGCGAAGAACCTTACCAGGGCTTGACATGCACTCGAAAGCCGTGGAAACACGGCCCTCCTTCGGGACGGGTGCACAGGTGGTGCATGGCTGTCGTCAGCTCGTGTCGTGAGATGTTGGGTTAAGTCCCGCAACGAGCGCAACCCCTGTCGCATGTTGCCAGCGGGTAATGCCGGGCACTCATGCGAGACTGCCGGTGTCAAACCGGAGGAAGGTGGGGATGACGTCAAGTCATCATGCCCCTTATGCCCTGGGCTGCACACGTGCTACAATGGCCGGTACAGAGGGCTGCGATGCCGCGAGGCGGAGCGAATCCCAAAAAGCCGGTCTAAGTTCGGATTGGAGGCTGCAACTCGCCTCCATGAAGTCGGAGTCGCTAGTAATCGCGGATCAGCAATGCCGCGGTGAATACGTTCCCGGGCCTTGTACACACCGCCCGTCACACCACGAAAGTCGGCAACACCCGAAGCCGGTGAGCTAACCCGCAAGGGAGGCAGCCGTCGAAGGTGGGGTCGGCGATTGGGGTGAAGTCGTAACAAGGTAGCCGTACCGGAAGGTGCGGCTGGATCACCTCCTTTCTAGGGAGTGCCACCCGGGTGGAACCCGGGGCACGAGACACAAACGTATCCCTCTCTCCCCTGGCGCTGTTTAGTTTTGAAGGAACGGCGCATAGGCGCCGTTTCTTTTGTCCAGGCCCTGAAGGCCGGTTGTGATAATCGATCGACCGCCGATTAGAGACGGCCGGTTTCCGGCATGCCCGGGGATGGGGCAGGTCCCTGGGCCAGCCGAGGGTTTGCTGCGGGCCTCGCAGTGGAAGAATAGAAAAAGCCACAACCTGCCCCAGAGGATCGTGGGCGGAGGGAGGCCAGATGAGGATTCGCGGTACGAGCCGGCGACGCAGGAGCTACGCCGGTGAATGATGCCGGATGGGTTCGAGCGGGTGTCGGCGGCGGGCTGGACCGTATGACCGTTGTGCCGGATTCGGAGATTGCCCCATCCTGCGGGCCCCGGAAAAGGGCATGGCTAGATAAGGAATTCAGTTGCGGCTGTCGAATAAAGGATTTAGATGGTTAGACGCCAATCTATGAGTATTGGGAAGAGTCGGAAGAAAGGAGCGTGAAAATGGTACAACAACCGCCTGGACCGCCCGGAGGGATGCAGCCGCCTCCACCGCCGCCGGGGATGCCACCCCAGGCCCCCATGGGAAGGCCGAGGCCGCAGCTGGACACCTCCAAGCTGCCCATCCCCGACATTGTGGTTGCCGGAGGTTCGCTACTGGCCCTGATCTTCAGCTTCCTCCACTGGTATAAGGTGGAGATCTTCGGCTTCGGCATTGGGGCCTCGGGCAGGGGAGGCTATCAGAACTGGCCCATGATCATCTACCTCCTGCTGCTCATCTTCGCCGGCTTCTTCGCCGCCAACGAGATGGCCGGTTTCGTGGACATCAACCTTCCGCTGGGGCCCATCTACCTCATCTGGTCCATAGCGGGGACCTTCTTCACCCTGCTGGCCTTCGTCATCCGCCCCGGCGACTGGGACTACGTGAAGATGAACTGGGCGATATGGATCATCATGATCATCATCTCCCTGATCCCCATCGTGGGCGGATTCATGAAGGTACAGCAGAGCAGCTAGGGGGTGGGGATAAAAAGGGGAAAAACCTCCCTGACACCTATTGACCTTAGGCGTATAATTAAGATAGGATTCGACTTTGGGCGCGCCGTTGAGGTGCGCCCAAGCAACTGGTGATCGCACCTTGAAAACTGCACAGTGATCGAAGAGGTTGTTTTAACCAAGCTACTAAGGGCATACGGTGGATGCCTAGGCGCCAGGAGCCGATGAAGGACGTGGTAGGCTGCGATAAGCTCCGGGGAGCCGCCGAACAGGCTTTGATCCGGAGATCTCCGAATGGGGGAACCCACCGGTGGTAATGCGCCGGTACCCACGCCTGAACACATAGGGCGTGTGGAGGCAAGCGGGGGAACTGAAACATCTAAGTACCCCGAGGAAAAGAAAGCAACCGCGATTCCCTGAGTAGCGGCGAGCGAAACGGGAACAGCCCAAACCCGGCGGATGCATAAGCCCGCAGGCGTTGTCCGTCGGGGGTTGTAGGACCCGCCAGGTGTCGCTGCGGAGGCACCAGGGAGTTACAAAACCCGTCTCTAGTCGAAGGGTTCTGGAAAGGCCCGCCACAGAGGGTAACAGCCCCGTAGGCGAAAGGGACGGGTCTCCCGGCGGTGATCCTGAGTACGGCGGGACCGGGGAAATCCCGTCGGAATCAGCGGGCACCACCCCGCAAGGCTAAATACTCCCTGGCGACCGATAGTGGACTAGTACCGTGAGGGAAAGGTGAAAAGCACCCCGGGAGGGGAGTGAAATAGAACCTGAAACCGTATGCCTACAAACCGTCAGAGCGGCTTCGTGCCGTGATGGCGTGCTTTTTGTAGAATGAGCCGGCGAGTTACCGGTACGCAGCGAGGTTAAGGGGAAGACCCGGAGCCGTAGCGAAAGCGAGTCTGAACAGGGCGTTTAGTTGCGTGCCGTAAACCCGAAGCCGAGTGATCTACCCATGGGCAGGTTGAAGCGAGGGTAAGACCTCGTGGAGGACCGAACCCACTTCGGTTGAAAACGGAGGGGATGACCTGTGGGTAGGGGTGAAAGGCCAATCAAACTCGGAGATAGCTGGTTCTCCCCGAAATAGCTTTTGGGCTAGCCTCGGGTGTTCAGCCGTGGTGGTAGAGCACTGATTGGACTAGGGGCCTTCACCGGTTACCAAACCCAGTCAAACTCCGAATGCCACGGCTCCAGAACCCGGGAGTCAGACCGTGGGGGATAAGCTCCATGGTCGAGAGGGAAACAGCCCAGACCGCCAGCTAAGGCCCCCAAATCCGGGCTAAGTGGGAAAGGATGTGAAACCGCACAGACAGCCAGGATGTTGGCTTAGAAGCAGCCATCATTTAAAGAGTGCGTAATAGCTCACTGGTCAAGTGGTTTCGCGCCGATAATGTAGCGGGGCTCAAGCCCGGTGCCGAAGCTGCGGCACTGCGCCCTCCGGGGTGCGGTGGGTAGGGGAGCATTCCCTGTGGGGCGAAGTCGACCCGAAAGGGCTTCCCGTAAGGGATTAATCGATGGACCGCAGGGAAGAGAGAATGCCGGCATGAGTAGCGAGAGACGGGTGAGAAACCCGTCCGCCGAAAGCCCAAGGGTTCCTGGGGAAGGTTAATCCGCCCAGGGTTAGTCGGGACCTAAGGCGAGGCCGAGAGGCGTAGTCGATGGACAACCGGTTTATATTCCGGTACCACCGGCCGGCGCTTGAGCGATGGGGGGACGCGGAAGGATAGGCGAACCGCGGCGCTGGTAGACCGCGGGCAAGCGTGTAGGGCGCCGCCGAGTCAAATGCTTGGCGGCATCAAGCCTGAGGCGTGATGCCGACCCGCCTTTAGGGGAAGTCGCTGAATCCATGCCGCCG
>NZ_JACVJJ010000067.1:0-5000 GCF_015711935.1 Candidatus Solincola tengchongensis | reverse complement strand
TTGCTCCATCCGAAGGTGGCCGACTCAGCTCGGGAGAAGGCGGGGTTGACACTCCGCCATAATCGGCGTCGCCTGGGCGGTAACGCCGTCGTCTGGCCTGGACCGGATGGCGAGGCCGGAAGAAGGCCATGAGAAGGTAAGATCCTGCACGACACGGTCGGCGGTGGATCTTTTTTGGAGAAGGCCGGGCTTTATCGGAACAGAAAGGCCGGCGAACCGTGCATCCGCCGTAGGACAGCGTCGGGAGAACGGTTGTCAAGGGTGTCCTCTTCACGTCCTTTCTCGCCCTGTTCGCCGCCGGAGCCGGTGCCGGCATGGCGGGGAGTAAGGTTGGCTCTGTTACAATGGACTGGAGAAACGGCTGCCGAAGCGCTTTTGGGGTGAAGGGCCCACTCCGGAGCCCGGATCTCGCCCAATGGGACTCACTGAAGAGGTCCGGAGAGGGGAGAGCGCACGTAAAAAAGTCGGAATCGCAGGCCTGAACGGCCTTAACCGAATGGCACGCCAATACGACATGGAGGATCTACCGGGGAGCGGGGCGCCTTTGGGATTGGTGGGGGCCGTTCAAATAGACGAGAGTTAATCCTCTTCGAAGAAGATGATGCTCGAGAGGCCGCGAAGTGGCGGCGAAAGCCCACTTTCCGGGCGGGTTCTCGGGAGGAACCCGGTGTGATCGCCGAAGGTCCGCGGGAGGCAGGGCATGCGGGTGGCCGTTTTCCAGTTCGCCGTAAACGCCGTGGGGAAGATCCCGGCGGTCATGGAGAACCTGTTGGGGATCCTCCTCCTCAACGCCCTGAGCAAAGCGGCTGGCCTGGAGGTCGTGGACCTCACCCCCCCGCCCCGGGAAGGGGAGGTGCTCTCCCTGGCCGGGATACCGGAAACGGACGAGATACGCGAGGCGGCGATGAGGGCGGGTGCGCGGTGGGCGCTGTGGGGGGGCTTGAGGTTCGGGCCGGAGAGCCAGCCCCTGATCAGGGAGATGGCAGTGGTACTCCGGTTGGTGAGCATGGAGGAGGGGCTCCCCCCGGACCGCCGTGAGTTCCTCTTCCGGGGGCTGCAGGGGGACGTGCGGACGGCGCACCTCAACGTGGACGTGGGCGCGCTGGAGGACCTGGTGGAGGAGATGCTCCTGGCCGTGGCCGAGGTCCTGGACCTCAACCGGCAGGAGCTGCGCCTCAACCGTATAGGCGAGGGGCTATCCCTGTCCGACCGGGCCATGGTCTATTTCGTCTACGCCCTGCGCCTCCTCGCGGACCCGGAGGCCAAGCTGAAGCTCTACCGTAAGGCGGTATCCGCCGACCCCTTCTTCTCCCAGGCATATATCAACGCCGGACAGCTCTTACTGGGGCTGAGGAGGTACGGGGAGGCCATGCGCTTTCTGCTCCAGGCCGAATCCCGTCTCAAGGGCACGGAGGCCGAGCCGGACCTCCTCAACCTCCTGGGGGTGTCCGCCGTGAACCTGGGCATGTGGGAGGAGGCGGTGCGCGTCTGGAAGCGCTCGCTGGAGTTGCGTCCCGAGAGCGTGGAGGTATTGTGCAACCTGGCCCAGGCCCTGGCCATGCGGGGGATGAGCAGGGAGGCGGAGGAGCATTACCGCCGGGCCCTGGACGTCAATCCGGACTCGCCGCTCCCGTGGTTCTCGCTGGGAAAGCTGCTGGTGAACGAGGGTCGTCACCGGGACGCGGAAAGGGCCGTCCGGCGGTACATCGAGCTCTGCCCCGGCGACCCGTGGGCTTATTACCTCCTGGGGACCTGCCAGATGGAACTGGGCAACCGGGAGGAGGCCCGTTTCTCCCTGGCCAAGGCCCTTCAGTTGGACCCCAAGGGACGGGTGGGGGAACTGGCCCGGCGCAAGCTGGAGGAATGAGTCCGCGCCGTCATGGGGAAGTTTCTCGCCTCGGACCGGCGAAGCCCTGGAAGGGCATGTGGCCGGAGGACCCCGCGGAGCCTCAGTTACCTCTGAAGCGGGGTTTGCGGTTCTCGAGAGCCGCCTTGACCGCTTCCCGGTGGTCCTCCGAGACCAGGCACAAGGTCTGGGCCAGGGCCTCGAACTCCAGGGCCGTCTCCGGGTCGGAATCCCAGCAGCGATTGATGACCTGTTTGGCCATGGCGATCCCCAGGATGGGTCCGGCAGCCAGCTCGGCAGCCAGCTTCTTGGCCTCCGGGAGGACACTCTCGGCGGGGAGGACGTGCTCCACCATCCCCAGCCGCTGGGCCTCTGCGGCGTCGATGGTCCTGCCGGTGAAGATGATCTCCTTGGCATGGCCCAGTCCCACCAGGCGGGCCAGGCGCTTGCAGGCCCCCAGATCGGGGATGATGCCGAACTTTATTTCCATGAGGTTGAAGCGCGCCTCCTCGGCGGCGAAGCGTATGTCGCAGGCCAGCATGAGTTCCATGGCCCCGCCGAAGGCCAGGCCGTTGACGGCGGCGATCACCGGCTTGTCCATCATCTCATAGGCCAGAAAGGTGCCCTGTACCCCCTTCAAGAAGGTATGGATCTGCAGGGCCGTGAGCTGGCCCAGTCCGGCGAAGCTCCCTAGGTCCAGGCCGCTGGAGAAGGACTTGCCGGCCCCGGTGAGGACCACGGCCCGTACCTCGGGGTCCTCCTGCAACTCCTTCGCCGCCGCGCCCAGCTCCAGGAACATGGTGTGGTTCATGGCGTTGTGCACCTCGGGACGGTTGAGGGTGAGCACCGCCACCCCGTCCTCTTTCTCCAGAAGCAAGGTCTCATAACCCATGTCTTCCTCCTCCCCGCCAGCTTGCCGTCCTTTAGGGCGATTGTATACGGCGGGGCGGCTTTTCTCCACCATCTGCGGGTAAGCGGTCATGCCGATGACCTTTGGTGCCGGCAGGCGTTTCCGGCTCGAGAGTTGAGGGGTCAACCTGCAATCCCGGCGGAGCGGGCAAACGGAAAGGAGTCCGTGCGATGGACGGGTGGGTTTGAGTTGAATCTGTGCAAGAGGAGGGAAGCCTCTTGGATAACCTGACGGAAAGACAAGCTGGACCAGAAAAAGAGGTTTCTCCCGGTAAAATCGGCCGGGGAACGGTGACCGAGGTTCTCCCACGGGACAAAGGAAAGTACCGCCCGTGTCCATTGGGGGGGCGCCTTCCTGATATAATGGGCCGAGGAGGTGAGGACTTTGCCGGTCTACGAGTACAGGTGCGACTCCTGCGGCCATTCCTTCGACCTCATCCAACCCATGGATGCGGAGAGGACGGCGGACTGCGAGAAGTGCGGTTCTCCGGCCAGACGCGTTTTCAGCCCGCGCATCGCCATCCGCTACGAGGGCTGGGGATTCAACGCCACCGACAAGCTCCTGCCCGAAAGCAGCCGCGTGAAGAGGGACTTCAAGCAGCTGCGCGAGAAGGCGGAGCAGATCATGGACGAGGATTTCACTCCCTGAAACCGCCCGCCTCCGGGAGCTGACGGGCAACCTCCTTCTCCTTCTCGAGGCCATGGCTTCGAGCTCCCGTCGCCTGACGCGGAGGGGCGAGTTCTTAAGCGGGCCACGACTTTGCCGCGTTAACGGCTGCCGCAGCGGGGTTCATATCCCTCCGATGAGGATGCGGAGGATGTTCAGCTTGCGGAAGCGGGCCCCGGTGAGAGGCCACATGAGCTCCTCCTTGGGGATATAGAGGCGACGCCTCAGCCTCCTGCATTCCCCATCCAGCTTCTCCAACTCCCTTCGCCGCATCTCGGCGTCGGGCATGGAGAGGATGTCGTCCACCAGTTTCAGGAGAGAGATGGTGTCGCGCAGCCGCCGCTCGTTGAGGTCCGCCCTCTGCGGCGAGAGGATGCCGTTCTTCGCTTTCAGGGCGTTCAGCTCCAGGAGGGCCTCATAGGTCACGTCCACGATATCCTGGCGGCTCATCCACCTCGTCTCGTATCCCAACATGTCCCTCCAGTGGGGGGAGAGGGCGGCCTGGGCGAAGTCCTCCAGGGTTTGGTGAATGAGGCGTATCCCGTATATCTCCGGGTGGCGCCAGAAGGCACAGCCGGGGTCGATGAAAGGGGCCAGGGGCCCTACGAAGGGGTTGAGGCGGGGGCCGAACATGCGCAGGAGATGGGCGCAGTAATCCACCGTCTCCAGAACCGAATCCCGGGTCTGGCCCGGAAGTCCGATCATGAAGAAGACGTCCAGCTTTTTACACCCTGCTTCCAGGGCCCAAGCGATGTTCCTCTCCAGCTCCTCGTTTTCGTAGCTCTTTCCCAAGAGCTCGCGGACCTCGGGGTCGTGCGAGTCGGGGGAGATCTGCAGGTCGAAGTTGTCGAAACTGGAGCCCAATCGGTCGAAGAACTCCCGGGGGGCGGGGGAGAAGAGTTCGAAGACCAGGTGGTTCTTGGGATCCGCCTGGCTCATGAGCTCGATGGTGTTCATGGCGTAGTCCTTTCCCCCCTGCAGGAGATCTCCTACCAGGAAGATGGGAGCCGTGGTGAACTTGGAGATCAGGCTCACGTCGTAGGCTATCTTCTCCGGCGGCCTGAAGGCGGGTTGCCGGCGCCCGCAGAGCTCCCGGAGCGCGCTGCTCGAACCCCCGCAGAACCCGCAGTCCCGGGTACAACCCCGGCAGGTGAGGACCATGGTTATGGGGTAACTCCACCAGTTCCAGAAGGCCCGCGGGCTCTTCCAGTCGTGGTATTTGAAGACGGAGCGGATGGCGTAACGGTAATTGTCCCCCAGGTATTCCAGGCTGGCGGGCACGTAGGATAGGGGGTTCTCCCTCAACGATCCCCCCGGCCCTCTATAGGTCAGGTTGGGGACGTCCTCCAGCGAGCCGGCCCCGCGCAGGACCTCCATGATCTTGAGGAGCGGTTCCTCGGTGGAGTCACCGCGGATGACGTAGTCGATCTGGGGATACCTCATGATCTCCCGGTGAAAGTAGGTGGCGGAGTATCCCCCCACGATGATGGGGATGTCCGGGTGAATCTCCTTGAGCATCCGGGAGACCTCGAGGACCCCCTGGGCATGGGTCAGCCAGTGGAAGTCCAGGCCAAAAGC
>NZ_JACVJJ010000066.1:0-39357 GCF_015711935.1 Candidatus Solincola tengchongensis | reverse complement strand
CGGAGCAGGTGACGGCGTAGGGTGTTGAGCTCGAAGGTCACCTCCACCAGATGGTTCTCGGTGACATTCTCAAGGGTGTAATTCATGCGCGAGGGATCGGCAACCGTCACCGGGTTTCCGTTGTCGGTTATCCCGGCGATGTGCCGGCCCGCATCCGGGGTTATAAACACATCCGCGTCCCCGCCTCTTTCGACCACCTGCGTTTCTGCTTCCACCGTCCCCTGACCCCCGACCACCATGGCCCGGACGAAATAGCGGCCGCAGCGGAAATAATCGAAGTCCGCCTGGAAGGGATAGTCGTTATGCTGGTTTACCGCATGAAGGCCCACCTGAACGGGCTCGTCAACCGCCATGGAGCATGTTGCCAACTGGCTCCAGTTGACGCCGTCGAGGCTGTAATAGGCGGAGAAGTCATCACCGACTCTCGAAAGCCTCACATAGGCCTCCGTGCTCGTCGAGCCGACGGAGGCGTACGGCGTCTCCACGCCACCGACAACGCCCCAGAATGATATGACCTGGTCGTTGTACCCGATGCCCCTCTCCAGGCACAGGAAATTTTCCTGGTCCTTCCAGGCCAGGATTCCCGCTTCGCAGGCGTCGTGCTGGGGATCGACCAGAACTCTGGTCTCCGCACTGAAGTCCTCGTATATGGGCTGGAGCACACGTGGAGCGTTGAGGTTGTTCGCGGGGTGCAGGTCGTGATCGTTCCCGGCAACGGAGATTCGCAGATATCCTGGGTTTCCGGCGAGGTCGTAGCCGCAATCGCTCAGGGGGTCCAGCCATACCCACCTTGGATTGAGCGCACTGTCGCCGAACTCGTCGCTCAAAGGCTTCTGGTAGACGGTAAATCCTCCCCCAAGCACGCCTTCCTGCCCGTCCGGATTGATCACCACCACGTCCCAGCTCCCGACGGGAACCCCGTTCAGGTCGAGGTCGCAGGTGATAGTCGTGGCGTCCAAGACGGTTATGTTGGTGGCCTCGATGTCGTCCTCTCCCGCCTTGCGCAGCCTGACAGCGGCACCCTCCTTGAACCCGGTTCCGAGGACGGTGATGGTTGCTCCGGCCTCGTTGATCCCGAGCGATGGGTCAACGTAGGTCACCGTGGGGGGCACGGGTGTGTCGAACCTGGCGAGCCCGGAGCGAGCCTCCCCGTTCACGCGATCGAAACGCCCGCCCACGTAGAGGGTGGAACCTGTACAGGCCAGGGAATGGACATAACTATTTACCAACGGGTCCCAGGAGGTGGCGCTGCCCGTGGTTATATCCACGGCGGCCAGGTAGTGGCGCTCCGCGCCGCCGATGTCGGTGAATGACCCACCGGCGTAGATGGTGGTGCCGGAGAGGGCAAACGCCCCCATTGGTCCGTCGGCGCCGGGGTCCCAGGAGGTGGCCTTCCCGTAATCGGGCGAGTCGGGGTCGGCGACCAAGCAGGCGATGTGTTCGCGGGGCTCCCCTCCCAGCGAGGCGAATTCCCCACCCGCGTACAGCTCGCCCCCATAAACGGCGAGCGCGTACACGTTATTTCCGGCGTGGCAGGTCCAGGTTGCTACCGCACCGGTGGCCTTGTCCACAGCGGCCAGGTTCATGCGCCGCTGGCCCCCCAGGTAATCGAACGACCCCCCGACATAGAGCTTGTCGCCGGAGAGGGCCATGGCGTTGACCCAGCCGTTCGTCTCCAGGGCCGCATCGAAGCCCGTGGCGGCTCCGGTCTCTGTGCTTACGCCGGCCAGATGATAGCGGGGCTGGCCTCCGATGGCCTCGAAGCCACCCGCTGCGTATAGCGTGGTCCTGTCCACGAGCAGCTCCTCGACCGTCCCCTCTGCATTCGGGTTCCAGGAGGTGGGCTCCCCGTAATCGGGGGAGGATGGGTCGGCGTTTAAGGCCGCCAACCGGTTGTATGTGTACCCCTGCACGTTGGTGAACCAGCCGCCCACATAGAGGATGTCCCCGGAGATCTCGATGGCCGCGACCGGGCGGTTGAAATAGGGGCTGAATCCGGTGGGTTGACCGGTGGCCGCATCCAGGGCGGCGATATATGAGCGCTCCTTCCCTCCCCCGATGGTCTCGAAGGCCCCGCAGGCATAAAGGATCTCTCCCGACAGGGCGAGGTCGTACACCTCGCGGTCGGTACCCGGGTTCCAGGAGGTGGGTTCCCCGTAATCCGGGGAGAAGGGGTCGGCGTTCACGGCGGCGATGTTGCTCCTGGGCTGCCCCCCAAAAGCGCTGAACCCACCGCCAACGTAGAGCGTGTCGCCGGAAAATAGAAGCGGTTCACGTAGTCCCCCTCGGAGACGCCGGGGTCGAAGGCGGAGACGTTCCCGCCTGAGTCTATATGGGCGATGCTGCTGCGCTGCTCCTCCCCCACCCGGCTGAAACGGCCCCCTATGAACCAGCCCCCCTCTCCATCCGGCTCCACGCAATAGACGTCGCCGTTCACGCTGGGAAAGGCGCCCTTCGGTGCTCCGGTCGCCGCGTCCAGGGGCACCCCGTGGCCGTTGGGGGGCCCACGTAAGTGAACCAGCCCCCCTATGTAGACCACGTCACCCGCCGGGAGGACGCTGGTGACGGTCCCATTGGTCACCCAGAAATCCGGGTCCGGAAGGGAGCTGACCTCGGCGTAGGCGATAGGCGGGGCGCCGGGAACAAAAAAGGCCCCAGCCGGTTAAGAGCGCCAACGCCAGCAGGTAGACGACGATCCTTGCCCCTGAGGGGGATATGAGCGTCCGGGATCCGGCACGTGCGGAACCTCTCCTCTTTCCTCCTTCGGGGTTTATCCATGCACGGATCCCGTGTATGGATGAGGATTTTTCCGCTGACCTCTGACTTCCGGAAGGAGTTCCTCCTCCTTGAGTCCCGTTTCGCGATTTCCTTCACTATCACTATAGTTCAGTCCACCGCATCCCGAGCTTTAAGAATGGCCGGGAGCCGAGCCGCGGCTCGCAGGCTATCTCCGTCCCGCATGCCGGCACCCAGCCGGCCCGGCGCACAAGGGCGCCGGCTTCGAGGATGCGTCGAGAGGCCGTCAGCGGAACCTCTCCTCCAAGAAGGATACGATCTCCGCGATGGGGGTGCCGGGGCCGAATATCTCCGCCACCCCCATGCGCTTGAGCTCCTCCGCGTCGTCCGTGGGAATGATGCCGCCCCCGAAGACCATGACGTTCTCGGCTCCCTTCTCCCGGAGGAGTTCCATCACCCGGGGAAAGAGGGTCATATGGGCCCCGGAGAGTATGGAGAGGCCCACGGCGTCCACGTCTTCCTGTACGGCGGCCTCGGCAATCTGCTCCGGGGTCTGGTGGAGCCCGGTGTAGATGACCTCGAATCCGGCGTCGGCCAGGCCCCGGGCCACCACCTTGGCCCCCCGGTCGTGTCCGTCCAGCCCCGGCTTGGCTATGAGTATGCGCGGCTTCTTCATCTCCGTATCCACCCCTTCGACAGATCTTGATCCTTCTCCGGTTAATCTGACCTTCTCACAGCTTTACCTTTGAGAACCCATTGGCGCCATCACGTAACGTGTCCACCACCTGGTAACCAAGGGTCAGACCCCCTTATCGGGACGTAATGCCCGGAAAGCTTCCCCCTTCACGGGGGTCAGACCCTTAGAATATGGGCTTTTCCCGGTACTCCCCGAAGACCTCCTTGAGGGCCTTTATTATCTCCCCCTCCGTGCAGTAGGCGCGGGCGCATTCGATGATCAGGGGCATGAGGTTGGCGTCCCCCCTAGCTCCCTCCTTAAGCGCCGCGAGGGTCCTATCCACCTCCGCGGCGGAGCGCTCCGCGCGCAGGCGGGAAAGCCTCTCCTTCTGCTTCCGCTCCACTTCGGGGTCGATCTTTAGTATCTCGATGCCCAGGTCCTCCTCGGGGTCCTGGAAGCGGTTCACGCCCACCACTATCCTCTCCCCGCGCTCCACCTCCATCTGGTAGCGGTAGGCGGCGTCGGCGATCTCCCGCTGGAAGAAGCCGTTGTCGATGCAGGCCAGCACCCCGCCCTGCTCCTCTATGCGCCGGAAGTACTCCTCGGCCTCCCTCTCCATGCGCTCGGTGAGGGCCTCGATGAAGTAGGAACCGCCGAGGGGGTCGATGACGTTGGTCACCCCCGTCTCGTGGGCGATGATCTGCTGGGTGCGCAGGGCGATCTGCACCGCCTTCTCCGTGGGCAGGGCCCAGGTCTCGTCCAGGGAGTTGGTGTGCAGGCTCTGCGTCCCTCCCAGGACGGCGGCCAGGGCCTCGAAGGCGGTGCGCACGATGTTGTTCTCCGGCTGCTGCGCGGTGAGGGAGCACCCCGCCGTCTGGGTGTGGAAGCGCAGCGTCCAGGAGCGGGGGTCCTTGGCCCCGTACCTCTCCCGCATGTGCCGGGCCCAGATGCGCCGGGCGGCGCGGAACTTGGCGATCTCCTCGAAGAAGTCCAGGTGGGAGTTGAAGAAGAAGGAGAGGCGGGGGGCGAAGGAGTCCACGTCCAGCCCCGCGGCGATGCCTGCCTCCACGTAGGCGAAACCGTCGGCCAGGGTGAAGGCCAGCTCCTGCACGGCGGTGGATCCGGCCTCCCTTATGTGGTACCCGCTGATGCTGATGGTGTTCCAGCGGGGGACCTCCGCGGAGCAGAAGGCCAGGATGTCGGTGATGATGCGCATGGAGGGGCGGGGCGGAAAGATCCAGGACTTCTGGGCTATGTACTCCTTCAGGATGTCGTTCTGTATGGTCCCCCCAAGCTCCCGGAAGGAGGCCCCCTGCTTCTCCCCCACGCAGAGGTAGAAGGCCAGGAGCACCGCGGCCGGTCCGTTGATGGTCATGGAGGTGGTGATGTCCTTGAGGGGTATGCCCTCGAAGAGGATCTCCATGTCCCGGAGGGAGTCGATGGCCACCCCGCAGCGGCCCACCTCCCCCTCCGCGAGGGGGTCGTCGGAGTCCCGGCCCATGATGGTGGGCATGTCGAAGGCCACGGAGAGGCCGGTCTGCCCCCTCTCCAGGAGGAACTTGTAGCGCCGGTTGGTGTCCTCGGCGGTTCCGAAGCCGGAGAACTGGCGCATGGTCCAGAGCCTTCCCCGGTACATGGTGGGGTGGATCCCACGGGTGAAGGGATAACAGCCGGGGTAGCCGAGGTCGCGCTCGTAATCCAGGCCCTCCACGTCCTCCGGCGTGTACAGCGGCTCCAGCTCCGCCCCGGATATGGTGGAAAATTCTGCCTCCCTCAGAGGGGCTGTCTCGTAGTGCTTTTCCCGCCATTCCCTCTTGTCCATACCCCGTCACTCCTCGCGTCTCAGACCTCGAACGGAGGCGGCAAGCTATATCTTATCTTCAGTGCTTACACGCGTCATTGCCCGGTGGCTCATGGTTCACACATGGAGCCATCCGATGGGCGAACCCCAGGACAGGCCGCAGGGCTCAGTACTCGATGCCTTTGCGCATGGGCACGCCCTGGCGGTAGTGATGCTTTACCTCGCGGACCTCGCTCACCAAGTCGGCGATCTCCAGCAACTCCGGGGGCGCGTAGCGACCGGTGCACACCACCTCCAGTTCCCGGGGGCAGGAACGCAGGAAGTCCAGCACCTCGTTCAGGGGGAGCAGCCCGTAGTCGATGGCCACGTTTATCTCGTCCAGGATGAGCATCTGGTGTTTCCCCTCCCGGACGACCTTCTTGGCCAGCTCGAAGCCCTCCCGGGCCATGCGCAGGTCCACCTCCTCCGGGGCGCCCTTCTTCACGAACTCGTCCCTCCCGGACATGACGATGGTCAGGTCAGGGAGGCACCTCTCGCAAGCCATGAGCTCGCCGTAGGTTCGCCCCTTCATGAACTGGATCATGAACACCTTCTGCCCGTGGCCCAGGGCCCGCAGCGCCTGTCCCAGGGCGGCGGTGGTCTTGCCCTTGCCGTCACCCGTGTACACCTGTATCATTCGCGCAACCTCGCTCCGCAGTCCGGGCAGAACCTGGCTTCCGGCTCCTCGACCGTCTTCCCGCATACGGGGCAGTTGGGTGGCGCCTCCGGCGCTTGGACCGCGGCCTCGCCTCCCCCTGTCTCTCGGGCCTCTTCCCCTGCCGCACCGTGGGGCGCGCCTTCCGCCGCGACCTGAGCGGCGACATCAGCCCCCTTCCCGGACGGCGCCACCCCGGCGCTAACCTCCTGCCCGGCCTGGGGCCCCACCCTAGTACCGCAGTGGCCGCAGAAAAGGGCGTCCGGCTCCAGCTCGCTCCCGCATCGTGCGCACCTCGAGGGCCCGGGCCCGCCAGGTTGAGCCCCGATGCCGGCGGCTGGCGGGGCATAAGGCACTTCCATCCTTCCCGGGGTCTCCGCCGCGGGTGGGGGAGCGGCGGGCGCCGAGACCGGCGAACCGGCAACCGGTGGGGCCCCCGAGGGAACGGGGGCAGCTCCGGGAAATCCGGAAGCGGCAGGGGCGGGACCGGGCGTTGTGGTCGCACCGTAAGGCACGCCGTACGGCGGCGGACCGGCTTGAGGACCTGCCTGCGGGACTCTCGCCGCTCCCGGATAGGCAACGCTCACCGGCTGCCCGCAGTAGGCGCATTGCGCGACCCCCGGCGTTAGAGGGTTTCCGCAGCGGGGGCAGAGAATCCCCGCCGGGGCCTTCCTCGCCGCCTGTATCCTCCGGAGATATTCCTCCCAGCGGACCTCCTGGTCCCGGATGTCTCGCAAGGTGCGGTAGGCGTCCAGCAGCGGGCCCTCCTCGAGCTTGCCCTGCTCTCCCGCCTGGTAGGCCAGCTCTCCAAGATAACGCACATACTGCTCCTCGCGCTGCTTGAGTTGCCTTATATATCTCTTCACCTGTCCGGGGTTGTACTGTTCCATAAGCCCCTCCTCAAAATCTTGAAATCCGCCTGCCTCTTCGAGTTCGCTCCACACACCTCGCCCCGCGTAACCCTACAATATCAGAAACCGAGGCCTCCTACACACGTTATTTTGGCGACGTAGAGTCGCAGAAAAGGCGAGGAATCCGCTTTCCGGGGACAGCGACAAACCTGAACCGGATGACGGCCGGGCCGAAGAAAAGCGCCTTACACGCCAAACTGCGGTCTATGCCAACCGGTGACCTAAGATGCATCGGAAGATTTACCAACGAGGGAGGGATTAGAGGTTCCTCAGGCAGGCGGCACCGTTCTCCCCGCCTTAGAACTTGACCGCCGCGGCCCCGTTGAGCCTCGGGCACGGATTCAAAAGAAGAGGAGATACCATCACCCACTACCAGGCCACGAGTTTTACGGCCCATGCCGCGTCTCACGGCTCGAGTCGAGTATTAAGCGGTGATTACTAAATTGCCTTGACCCGGTTTTTATATTAGTATTAGTGTTGATTCCCGGATCCGCGGGGAGAATCGGCGTCATTCGGTGTCTCAGCAGGGAAAGCAGGAGGTGTTGCCATGTCGCTCACGGATAAATGCATCATCACGGCGGCTCTGGCCGGTGCCGCTACCATGAAATCCCAGAACCCGGCCGTCCCCTACACCGTGGAGGAATTCGTGGAGGAGGCCTACAAGTGCTACAACTCCGGCGCGGCCATCGTGCACATCCACGCCCGGGACCCGGAGACCGGGCTTCCCACCTCCAGCATCGACGTCCTGCGGGAGATCGTCAAGGGAATCACCGAGAAGTGCCCCATCATCATCAACCTCTCCACGGCCATCGGCATCGGGGCCACGCCGGAGGAGCGCATCAACGTGGTCAAGCAGCTCAAGCCGGAGATGGCCTCCCTGAACACCAACTCCATGAACTTCGCCCTGGGGGACTGGAAGAATTACCAGATATTGGGTGAAACGGTATTTACCAACACCTTCCAGATGCTGGTCGACTTCGCCAAGACCATGAAGGAGTGCGGGACCAAGCCGGAACTGGAGGTCTACGACCTGGGCGGCATATACAACACCCTCTTCGTCCGCAACCAGGGCATCTTCGTGGAGCCTTTGCACTACCAGTTCGTCTGGGGCGTCCTGGGAGGCTGCTGGCTGGATCTGGCCAACTTCAAGCGCTTCATGGACCTCATCCCCGAAGACGCCACCTGGAGCACCTGCGGCGTGGGCCCGGCCCAGTTCAGAGGCGCCTTCATCGCCGCCGTGGAGGGAGGCCACATCCGCGTCGGCCTGGAGGACAACATCACCGTAAGGAAGGGCGTCCTGGCCCAGGGCTCTTGGGAGCAGGTGGAGAAAGCGGTGAAGATCGTGGAGCTCGCCGACCGCGAGCCGGCCACACCTGACGAGGCGCGCCAGATACTGGGCCTCAAGGGCGGTCCGGAGATCTGAGATTTCAGGCGGATTCTTTTGCGGGGCCCGCGGGCGCGGGCCCCGTTTTCGTCACCTCTCCGCCGCGCTCCTTTTCATCTCACGTGACGGCAACGCGGAAGAGGATTAAATGCCTTCCGGCGACGTGAGGTTTTCTCGACGAAACACGCGCTTCAGAGGGGTCTTAAGGCCTTCGCCCTCGAAGGCCCCGGACTTGGGGCGGTGAAGCGTTTGAGGCATCCGTGAAGAGCTCACGAAACTCCACCCACTGACGCCGTTACATCGAACCGGTGCGGGGCACGTAGCGGTAGCCCACAAGCCCCCACCCTTCGGCGGAACTTTTTGCGTGGGACGGAATCGTTTCTAACGAGCGGAGATGCACCGGTTTCTGGCCCAAACATCTCCTTCCACGACGAGGCGAGAAGGAGTGCGATCCGGTATGGTGCCCCGGTCCCCGCTCCACAACTTCTGCGCCGGCCACGGCTGTGGAACGAAAGAGGTCTCTTCACCGTAGGCCGTAGTCCCTTCCGGTTATGGCCTGGGCGCAGAGTATGCCGCTGGAGCAGGCGCAGTCCATGGCCACACCGTAACCGCGAGCCGTATCCCCCGCAAGATAAAGCCCCGCCACACCGGGCACCATCACATCCGGCTTGAGGCTTCCCGCCTGGGTAACGCTCTTGGCCACCCCCTCCAGGCGCGTGCACACCGTGTACAGCTCCCAGTCGATACATTCCCTGAACCCGGGGTAGATGCCCTCCAGGAAGTCCGGGACCGCCCTGACGACCTTCATCACCAGCTCACGGTCCCGCGACTCCTGCTCGGTCAGGGGAAGATAGGCAGTGAAAAGGTGCTTCCCCGCGGGGGCACAGGTGGGCTCGATGAAGGACTGGATGTTCCAGGCCATGTACACGTCCCAGCTGAAACCCTCGGAGCGCGGGACAACGCAAGGGGTCTTCATCAGCCTGCGGGCATGCTCCTCGGGCACTGGGAGCCCTGAGAGCCCGATGTAAGGATTGACGCTCCCGTAGCCGTAGAGGGACTTCACGCGGCGGGCGAAATCGCGGGGGAAGACCTTCTCCTCCACGAAGCGGAAGAGCTCCTGCACCGGCGGGTTGAAAATCACCCGGGGAGAGCGGATGAACGCCTCCTCTCCATCCTTACCCAGGACGACCCCCCGGACGGCGTTCCCCTCCATCTCTATCCTGCGCACCTCGCTCCCCAGGAGGAGCTCACCCCCGAGGTCGCGCAGCCTTCCGGCCACCGCCTCCGGCCAGGCCATCACCCCTCCCTCGGTGAAACCCCCGACGTAAACCTCGCCGCCCTTGAGGATGGTCGGTGCGAGTACCTGAGAGGAGTAACGCAGGATGTCCCCGATGGAAATGTCGTGAGGGTCGTTGATGGTGGTGATGAGCGTGCCAATGCACCGGAAATAGTCGTATAGGACCCCGCTCTCGGCGAAGCCTATGTTCACCAGGTGGTCGTGAAGGGAGACGCGGTCCAGCTCTTCGAGTTCCTCCGGGGTATAAGCCAGGAGCTTACCGAAGAAATCCAGGTAATTCTTTCCAAGTCGGTCCAGCTCGGCCTGGATCTTTTCGTCCACGTCGGTGCTCCTGCTCAGGGGGGGCTCGCGGTAGAACTCGCCGCCTATCCAGGATCCCGTCAGAAAGGGTTTTATCACCACCCGTCGCGAGCCGTAGCCCCCGATGAGGTCGCGCAGGTGGGCGAAATACCCTTCCCCGGCCACGCTCACCCCGTGGTAGCCGAGGTCCAGGACGTATCCATCCAGGGTCCCGGAACCCGCCATCTCCTCCAGCCCGGGGCGCGCCTCCGCCAGCCAGCAGTACTGCCCGGTGAGGAGTCGACGGTACCAGGCGGACCCCTTCTCCCTCAACTCCTCGCCCCGGAGGGACAGGGCCCGGCCGCCCACCCGGTCCTCCTTCTCCACCACCAGGACCTTCATCCCCTCCTTGGCCAGGAGGACAGCCGCGGAAAGCCCTCCCACACCCGCACCTATGACCACCGCGTCGTATTCTTCCATGACCTCCACTCCCTCCCCATAAAGCTCTCCACGCCCCAAACTCCCGCTCCACAGAACCTTCTTCTTCGCCTCATCCGTCTGGCGCTCGCGTCCGCCGGGCATACGAAAACCCTTAAAAGGGACCCAAAATGAACCGATGTGCAACACCCATGCCCGGCTCCTGTGGCTGCCGCGGCGCCGGACTTCCGCCAGCGAGGACGGAGCGGCCCGGCAGGAAGGCCTCAGTCCTTACGAAACCGAGAAGAACCCCTGCATACGCCGGTGTGGAAGGGGAAAGAAATCGATGGCTTTCCCGCCTGCGAGCCCTTCGTCCATTTCCGGCAGCCCATCCGGAAAACGGCGTTCCGGTATTCCATGCCCCGATAATACATTTCCGGACATCGCTTTCCAAGGCGCTTCATTGCCCCTCTCGCGTGGCGGTGAGGCATGGTGGGCCATGCGTCGACCTTACGGGCCCTCTTCCACACTCCGGCCGCCGACATGTGCGCCTGAAGATGGACCCGAGGCGGCGGCGGTCTCCTTCACATGCGGGGGAACGAGCTGGCGACTTGAAACCGGCGGCGGCGAAAGCCCTATGGACGGGGCCGATTCCTCTGGCTCGTCCACCTAAACAGAGGCTTACACCCGTGCCTGGAAGCCCATGCCGGGGTCATCTTCCGAGGGTGCACAGGCCGGCGTATCCAGGTCATGGCGTGTCTCACGGGCCTTCCGCTCATGCTCCCGCAATCCCGTCAAGGGCGCGGCGCGGGTCGTCATCAACCCTACCCCCGGGATCCCACGCGGACGGCGAACACCATAAATACCCCCTGGGGTATCACGATTCAAGACCTGACCCCTTCTATCTCGTCCAGGGCCTGGGGGTTCTCCACCGAGGACATGTCCCCCAGCTCTTCGCCCAGGTACTTGGCCTTTATGAGCCGGCGCACGATCTTGGCCGAGCGCGTCTTGGGGAGGGCGGAGACGAAGTGCACCTCGTCGGGGCGGCCCACCTTGCCCAGGTACTCGGCGGCCTTGTCCTTGATGGCCTCGGCGAGCTCCGTCGAGGGTTTGAACTCCGGGCGCAGGACGACGAAGCAGACCACGGCCTCCCCCTTGATCTCGTGGGGGACGCCGATGGCCGCCGCCTCGGACACCGCCTCGTGCTCCATGAGGGCGGCCTCGATCTCCGCCGGGCCGGTGCGCCTACCGGAGACCTTTATGGTGTCGTCGGAACGGCCGTGCAGATACCAGAAGCCGTCCTCGTCCACGGAGGCCCAATCCCCGTGGTACCAGACGTCCGGCCAGCGCGACCAGTAGGTCTCGATGTAGCGGTCCGGGTCGCGCCAGAAGCCCCGGGTCATGGAGGGGGCGGGCTTGAGCGCCACAAGGTGGCCCTTCTCCCCCCGCACCGGCTTCCCTTCCTCGTCGAAGACGTCGATGCACATGCCGAGACCGGGCCCCCTGAGGGTAGTGGGCTTGAGGTCGGTAATGGGCAGGGGGGAGAGGAAACAGCCCACGATCTCCGTGCCCCCGGAGATGTTGATGATGGGGAGCTTCCCCTTCCCCACCTTCTCGAAGTACCACATCCAGGAGTCCGGGTCCCAGGGCTCCCCGGTGGAGCCCAGGATGCGCAGGGAGGAGAGGTCGTGCTTCTCGATCCAACCCTCCCCGAAGCGCATGAGCATGCGGATGGCCGTGGGGGAGATGCCGAAGATGGTGATGGCGTGCCTCTCCACGAGGTCCCAGAGCCGGTCGGGCTCCGGGTAGTCGGGGACTCCCTCGAAGATGACGAAGGTGCCCCCGAGGTTCATGACCCCGATGATCATCCAGGGGCCCATCATCCATCCGATGTCCGTGAGCCAGAAGAAGACGTCGTCCGGCTTGACGTCAAAGTAATAGCCCACCTCCTTGCACATCTGGGCCAGGCAGCCCCCGTGGGTGTGCACCGAGCCCTTGGGCCTCCCCGTGGTGCCGGAGGTGTAGATGATCATGGCGTAGTCCTCGGAGTCCATCTCCTCCGTGGGGCAGTCCTCAGGCAGGCACCACACAAGCTGGTCCATCCAGATGTCCCGGGTGGCGTGCCAGGGCACGTCGATGCCCGCCCGCCGGTAGACCACCACGTGGTTGATGCTGGGCACCTGGTCCACGGCCTCGTCGGCGTTCTCCTTGATGGGAAAGACCTTGCCCCTCCTGAAGGAGCCGTCCGCGGTGATGAGCACCTTGGCCTCGGCATCCCGCAGTCGCGCCGCCACCGGCGCGGGGCCGAAGCCGGAGAAGATGGGGATGGGGATGGCCCCGATCTTCAGGCAGGCCAGGAGGGAGAAGACGATCTGGGGGCTCATGGGCATGTAGATACCCACCGTGTCCCCCTTGCCTACCTTGAGGTTGCGCAGGGCGCAGGCCATCCTGCAGGTCTCGCGGTAGACGTCCCCGTAAGTGTAGCGGCGTATGGCCCCGTCGTCCCCCTCCCATATGAAGGCCAGCTTGTTCTTCACCGGGGTATCCATGTGCTTGTCCAGGCAGTTGAGCACGATGTTGGTCTTCCCGCCGATATACCAACGGCACCACTGGATGCCGCGGGAGTCGTCCAGGACCTTCTCGTAGGGTTTATACCAGCGTATGTCCAGATCCTCCATGATCGCGTCCCAGAACCACTCCAGGTCCTCGCAGGACCTCCTCAGGAGCTCCTGGTAGTCGGAGATGCCGTGCTTGCGCATGAAGCGGGTGATGTTGGCCTTTTCAATATAGTCCCCGTACGGCCTCCAGACGATCTCGCTCATCTCGCTCCCCCCTCCTTCGCGGAAAACCGGACGCTAGGCGGAAACACGGGCCGCGTGGCTGAAAAGATGCTGCGTGAGGTGCTGTGTCGAGGATCTCTGAGGAAAGCCGTGTACCTGGCTCGTTGTAGTAATAATATCTCTACGAAACGTCAGCCCCTGTCAAGTCTCCGAGTCGAGGATACATCAGGGTCCCAGGAATAGCAAGTACAACTTAACAGATTGCACACGGTGGGGCTTGATGTTATCCTACATATCGATTCCGATCGGCGATCCGCAGACCGTTTCGTGCGAGGGAGGGAAGGGAGATGTTCGAAGTGGTCGCCCAGGGCGAGGGACCCCTGTTCATGGATCCCGATGCCGATAAGGCCCGCGAGTTCTTCCGCACCAAGAACCGGGCCATGGTGAGCAAAGTGATGACCGTCAGCGAGGCGGTGGGCAAGTTCGTCCACGACGGGGATTACCTGGCCATAGGCGGTTTCGGCGCCAACCGTATCCCCACCGCCGTTTGCCATGAGATAGTCCGACAGCGCAAGAAGAACCTCATTTTCGCCGGGCATACCTCCACCCATGACTTCCAAATACTGGCAGCCGGAGAGGTCTTCAACCGCTGTGACATCGCCTACATAATCGGCCTGGAGGCACGCGGTCTCTCCCCCAACGCCCGCCGCTACATGGAGAGCGGAAAGGTGGAATGTTGCGAGTGGACCAACTACGCCATGGCCTGCCGACTGAAGGCCGCGGCCATGGGTGTTTCATTCCTGCCGGCGCGCAACCTCATGGGCACGGACACCTTCAAGCGCAGCGCGGCCAAGATAGTGAAGTGCCCCTTCACCGGGGAGCAGTACGTGCTCTACCCCGCACTCTGGCCGGATGTCTCAGCCATCCACGTCCACGAAGCGGATATCTACGGCAACGCGCGCATCAAGGGCATCTCCATCGCTGACCTGGAGCTGGCCCGAGCCTCCAAGCGGCTGATAATCACAACCGAGAGACTCATCCCCAACGAGGAGATACGCTCCGATCCCACGGCCACGGTCATCCCTTACTACCTGGTGGACGCGGTTTGCGAGGTCCCCTTCGGCAGTTACCCGGGCAACATGCCTTACGAGTACTTCTCCGATGAGGACCACCTGCGGCAGTGGCTGACTGTGGAGAAGGACCCCGAGGAGTTCCGTAAGTTCCTGGACAAGTACATCTACAAGACCCGCGACTTCAACCAATACCTGGAACTCTGCGGCGGGCTGGAGCGCATCAACCAGCTTCGCGCCGTTGAGCACCTCATCGATCTGGGAGGGAGGGGGTGATGGGGATGGCGGATTACAACACCATGGAGATGATGATCTGCGCCGCCGCCCGTAACCTGGAGGACGGAAAAGCGGTGGCCGTGGGCACCGGCGCCCCCTGCGCCGCAGCCATGCTCGCCCAAAAGGCCCACGCCCCCAATCTGGTGATCATCTTCGAGGCCGGAGGGGTGGCGCCTCTACTTCCCACCATGCCCATCTCCGTGGGCGATTCGCGGACCTTCTACAAGGCGGTGATGGCCAGTGGGATGTGCGAGGTCATGGAGACCATCCAGCGGGGCATGGTGGACTACTGCTTCCTGGGCGGGGCCCAGATCGACATGTACGGGAACCTCAACTCCACGGTCATCGGGGACTGGGACAAGCCCAAGGTGCGCTTCCCCGGCTCGGGCGGGGCCAACGACTTCGGGTCCCTGGCCTGGAGGATAATGGTCATCACCCCACAGGATGCCCGCCGCTTCGTGGAGAGGGTGGACTTCATCACCACTCCCGGTTACCTGGACGGTCCGGGCGCCCGCGAGCGCGCCGGTCTGCCGGCCGGGACCGGCCCCTACAAGGTGATCACCGACATGGCGGTCATGGGCTACGACCCGGAGACCAAACGCATGCGGGTGGAGTCCATCCACAAGGGGTACACCTTCGAGGACGTGCAGGCCAAGACGGGTTTCGAGCTCCTCAAGGCCCCCGAGGTCGTGGAGACGCCGGAGCCCACCGAGGAGGAGCTTCGCCTGCTGCGCGAGGAGGTGGACCCCAACCGCTACATCATCGGGCGGTAGGAAAGACGACCATCGCCATTCGCGTTCCCGTGCGGCGGCATTACCCTGCCCTCCCCTATCCGGGAACGGCGATGCCAGTGGAGAGGGCGCTCCGCCCCATGCCACAGGGGACTCCCGTGGCTATATCATTGTTAAACCACCCGAGATATGTTAACTTTGAGTCGCGACATAGACTTCCCGCCCATTTGAGCCGGAAGGGTCGCGATGGCGTTCCGGCTTAACATCTCTTAACTGGAACCCCATCAGGAAATCGGAGATAAAATCTTTGATTTTAGCTCCCATGGAAAGGAAAGACGTCATTCCCGAACTGAAGTGCCTGGAACCGGGGGACCACCTCTGCCATTTTTATACCGATCCCGCGGAGCGGGACGAGGTAGCGGTTACCTATTTCCACCTAGGTCTTGATAGGGGGGAAAAGATTCTTTATAGAGGGAAGGCGACCACCTGGCGGAAGATCCTTGTCGCGCTGCGCCGGGAAGGCCACGACGTGGACTCCCTCCTGGCACGGGGGGAACTCTCCTTCTTCGATTCCCGGGAGGCCCACCCTCCCGGAAAACCCTTCGACGCCCGGGCCGCCCTGGAATTCCTGGAGGGAGAGGCAGCCCAGTGCGCCGCCGAGGGCTGGCCGGCCCTGCGGGTATTGGGCGACATGTCCTGGGTCGTCGACCGTTCGGGCGACTGGAAGGAAATGGCAAGGTTCGAGGCGGAGATAAACCGCCTGCCGTCGGCCAAGAGCTGCATCTTCCTCTGCCAGTTCGGGAGCGGCCTCCTCGACCCCTCCTTCCAGCTCGAGCTGCTCTACACCCACCCCAAGGTCCTGGTGGAGAAGGAAGTCTACGACAACGTCTTCTACCGGCCGCCCGGCGAATACCTCGGGAACATGCACTCCCGGTCCGTGCTCTCCCATCATCTGGACAACCTCAAGGAGAGGAAACGGGCCCTCCTGCAGATCGACGAGGCGCGGGAATTCGCCGAGGCTATCGTGGACACGGTGCGCGAACCCATGCTCGTGCTGGACGCCGCCCTGCGGGTGGTCTCCGCCAACCGCTCTTTCTACCGCACCTTCCGTACCATGCCGGAGGAGACGGAGGGGCGGCCGGTCTACGAGCTCGGAGAACGGCAGTGGGATATCCCGGCCCTTAGGAGGCTCTTGGAGGAGATCATCCCCTTGAACTCCCACTTCGAGGGCTACCCGGTGGAACACGAATTCGCCCACCTCGGGAAGCGCGTCATGCTCCTCAACGCCCGCCGCCTTATCCGGAGGGAGCGCGGAGAGGACCTCATCCTCCTGGCCTTCGAGGACGTCACCGACCGCCAGCGGGCCGTCGAGGAGCTGCGCAGGAGGGAGGAATATTTCCAGGCCCTGGTGGAAAACGCCTTCGACGCCGTCACCGTCCTGGACGGCGAGGCGAGGCACGTCTACGCCAGCCCCTCCGTGGAGAGGGTTCTGGGCTGGCGCCCGGAGGAGCTCCTGGGGAGGACGCCCTTCGAGTTCATGGACCCGGAGGAGCTCCCCGCCGTGCTGGAGGCCTTCATGAAGGGGATGGAGGAGCCGGGAACCGTGCACCGCGTCGTCCACCGCTGGAGGGGCTCCGACGGCACCTGGCGCGTGGTGGAGAGCCTGGGGTCCAACCTCCTCCACGAGCCCTCCATAAGGGGAGTGGTCATCAACTGCCGGGACATCACTCGACACAGGCTGGCCGAGGAACGCGTACACCGGCTGAACCGTATGTTCCTCTCCCTGGGAGCGGATTTCCTGGCCAACATGGAGACGGTCATCCGGGCCTGCAAAGAGATACTGGAAGGGGACGCCGCGGTCTACGCCCGCCTGGAGGAGGAAAAGCTCGCCCTGCTCACCACTCTGCCCGGCGAGGAGGGCTTTTTCTTCCTGCAGGAGGGGGACCGCTTCGCCGGCCATCCTCTGCTGAGCGGGAGCCATCCCCGTCCCCTCGTCATCCGGGAAGGCGCGGAGAGCCCGCTGGAGGAGGACCCCCTGGCGAAGGCCCACGGATATTCGCTCTTCCTCGGGCAGCCTGTGATCTTCGGAGAGAGGACAAAGGGTGCTCTGGGCGTCTATTATTCCGGGGAACGCCCCTTTTCCGAGGAAGACCTGGAGACCCTGATCATCCTGAGCCGCACCCTGGCAGTCGAGGAGGAGCGGCTGGCAAGGGAGCGGGGTTTGAAGGAATTCATAGACGTGGCCTCCCACGAGCTTCGCCATCCCATAACCCTCATAAAGGGCTTCGCCCTCAGCCTCAAGGAGCGTAACGAGATGCTGAGCGAACGCCAGAAGCTGGACCTGCTCACGGCCATCGACCAAGGCGCGGACCGCCTCACCCGGCTGGTGGAAAACCTCCTGGACGTCTCCCGGATCGAACGCGGCCAGCTGGAGCCCGACCTGCGCCCCGCTGAGCTGCTCCCCCTCATCCGCCACGCGGTGAACGAGATACGTACAGCGGGGAAAGATGTATCCCTTCACCTCAAAGCGAATCCGGGAGCCTGCCTTCTGGACCCCGACCGTTTCCTGGAGGTCGTTTATATCCTGCTGGAAAACGCGGTCAAGTTCTCCCCCTCCGACAGCCCGGTGGATGTGGAGGTCGAGGAACGAGAATTCGAATATATGGTCTCCGTGACGGACCGCGGCATCGGGATCCCCGAGGAGGAGCGGGAACGCATCTTCGACCGCTTCTACCAGGTGGAGAAGGCGCGCTATCACTCCAAGCCCGGCATGGGGATGGGCCTGTACATAGCCCGGGAGATAATCGAGCGGCACGGGGGTAGGATTTGGCATGAACCCCGGGAGGGCGGGGGTTCCGTCTTCCGCTTCACCATACCCCGCTAGGATGGCGAATCATCGGAGAATCAACCTTTTAAGAGATGCGCCGCCGATCCGCCGGCCCGGAATCGGCGGTGCATCAACTTATTGGTAAATTATGGAATAAAAATACGGATTGGATTCAATGAAATCCCGGAATCTTAGACCCACCTCTTGACCCACCTCTCGCCTATCCGGGTGCCTTTAAGGTGAGGCTCGGGTCCGGGGCAATCCCCTTTATTTGCCGGAGTCCTCGCCCAGGACCACCAGGGCGTCGACCACCACCGGACGCGGGCCGTCCAGGATCACCGGGTTCATGTCCATCTCCCTGACCGCATCGTATTTCATCCCGATGTCCCCGACGGCGACCAGTATCTGGGCCAGCAGGTCGCGGTCGGCGGGCTCCTTGCCCCGGAAGGGCCCCAGTATGGCCTTGGCCTTTATCTCCTCCATCATCTGCAGGGCGTCGTACTTCTCGATGGGCGCCACCCGGAAGGAGGTGTCCCTCAGCACCTCGGTGAAGATGCCGCCCAATCCGAACATGACGCAGGGCCCGAACTGGGGATCCCGGACCAGGCCGACCACCAGCTCCCTCTCCCCCTTGATCATCTCCTGGACCAGCACCCCGTCGTAGGGGTCACCGCCGAGGTTCTCCACTATCTCCTTGTAAGCCTTCCTGACCTCCTCCGGCCCGTCCAGCCCCACCTGCACCAGGTTGCGTTCCGTCTTGTGGGTGATGTCCGGGCCGCAGGCCTTGAGCACCACGGGATAACCTATCCTCTCGGCAGCCTCCAGGGCCTTCTCCTCGCCCAGGACCAGCTCCTCCCTGGTCACCGGTATGCCGTGTTCGGCGAGGAACCTCTTCGCCTGGTATTCGGACAGGGCTCTCTGTCCCCGGGCCAGCGCCTCCTCTATGATGCCCATGATCTCCTCCGTCCTGACTACGTCCCTTTCCCTGCATTACGTTAAGAAATATTATCCCATATCCCCGGGGGTGACAACACGAGCACCGATCACGTCCTTCTCGTCGCGCGAGGCAAGCCGCGTTCCCCGAGCCGCGGTATCCCACGAACGCCGTTCCCCGTTGAGCAGCCTCCCTCATGCTCGTCCACCCCCCGTAGACGTCCGCAAGGGCGGGGCAAGAAATGGCACGTGAACGGCCTTATGACCTGCCTCTGTCCGGAGCCTCGCCGGCGCATACCGATTCCCGCCGGACGGGGAATTGCCCGGCGGAGGTTTTACTTCTGACGCCTTCAAGAGAGGAGAGGGTCAAGAGAGGAGAGGGTACCGAAGCCTGCGTCGAAGTATCGCGTCTTCCAGGGAGGCTTTGCCAATTGACGCACGGAGAGCTCCCGCCCCCTTTCGCTGAGCGAATCCGGGAAAGGTTCCGCTGCCTCGATCCTCAACGACCGCCCTTCTGACCAGCGATGCCTACCGGCACGGGTAAACGGAGGTTCCGGCGGTCTCGAACAGCCGGCGGAAGTGGAAGTTCCAGCAGCCGCTTTCCTGAATCCATGACCCGGGCGGTCCTCGCAAGGCCTCTTCCCTTGAGCCGTATGGTCATGGACAGCGCGTGGTCGTCCGTAACATCACTTGGAAGCACCCCGCTTCTGGTGATCTCCTCTCGGACCGGGATTCCGGGATAAAAGGCGGGGGCGCGGCTATCCCATCGCGCCCCCGCCGCCGGAGGGATATGGCCCCTGTCTCCGGAGCGCCCCGCCTCCCTCATGTTCCTCTAACCTTACAGGGGTTCGGTCATGGCGTCGTCCTTGTAGAAGCGGATGCCCTTCTCCTTGAGGCGGGCTATGAACTCGTCCGGAGGCAGGCAGGCCTCGGGCCCCATGACCCCCTTGGCCTCCACCTTGCCCTCCCCGATGAGCTGCACGGCCACCGAGGCGGGAAGGCCGGTTAGGGCATCCATGTGGGCCGCGGCGCCGTAGACGATGTGCGTCCAGCGCCCCTTCTTGCGGCCGGTTACGTCCACCCGGCATGCGGAACAGGGTTCCGGAGGACGCCCCACATCCTCCAGGTAGGGGAGCAGTTTGTTGAAGATGCCGCCCACGATGTCCTTCTTACGCACCGTGTCCGTGAGACGCAGCTTGACCAGGGCGTTGCAGAGGTGGACCAGGTAGGTGTCCACCAGTCCGCCCTTCAGGGTAACCGTACGGCAGTTGATATAACGTGGGATGGTGATGGGCTCCGGGTGACCGGCGTGGAAGACGTTTATGGCCCCCACGGGCTCCGGGAAGCGTATCTTCTCCAACCCTGAACCTGCTGGGATAAGGGTGATGCGACCGTCGATGTAGCTGGGGATCATCCCCGTCACCGCGTGCAGGTAGTGCAGGGTTACCGCCTTGCCCACCGTGTCCGAGGCGTGGCATCCCCAGGAGGTGGCGATCTCGTCCACCTCGTCCAGTTGGTCCGCCGCCTTGCGGGCCAGGACATTGGTTATTCCCGGGGTCCAGCCCACCCCGGTCACGGCGGTAACGCCCGCCTTCCTGGCCGACTCGTCCAGCTCCAGCACCTCCGCCGCGGCGTCGTAGTCGTCGCAGATGCTGACGTAATGGGCTCCGGCCTCTATGGCCGCCCTGGCCATCTTGGCCTCATATTTGTAGAACGGGCCCGCGGTGCCCAACACGATGTCGTGCCCCCGGATGAGCTCCACCAGACCGGGGTGGTCGTCGGCGTCGGCCTTCACCGCATTGCACTTGGGACCCAGCTCCGCGGCCAGCTGCTGGGCGGCCTCCAGGTTGTAGTCAGCGATTGTCACCTCGGTGACCGAGTCCGCGGCCGCCAGGTCCATCACCGCGCGCCTACCCATGGCGCCCGCTCCACCGATGGCGATCACCTTCATCCTCATCTCCTCCTTCCCTTTACGACCCCTATGTCCCGCCGTCCGATCTCATCCGCGATCCCGCCCGCCGGGTCCACGCCGGCCCAGGCGAGCTGTCCTCTACAATAAAGCCCGCCCTTGCCTTCGATTCCCCCTAGGCCGATCTTGCGCGCCATGCACGCGGCACGCTCGGCCTTATGGTATTATTTACCAACCACCGCCCGAGGGATGCTCCCTTCAGCGGCCCCATTAATCCACGCGGCGTCATTGGAACTCCGAAACGAGGACCCCCCGGCCACTCTCCCAGGAGACGTACCCTCACCCTACCCCCTTTCCTGCCGCCCCTTCGCCCTGGCTTCCCGGCCGTGCGCCCAGACCGTCCAGCATGGCCCCGAAGACCAGCTTCAACCCCTCCCCGATGTCGAAGTGCTCCTCGTTCTCCAGCCACTCCAGCTCCAGGCCTTCGGCGGCGCCCAGCATGGCCAGGGCCAGCTTGCCCGGGTCCTCGCGTCGTAACGCCCCTTCCTCCATCCCCTGTTCCACCAGGTCCGCTATGGCCTTGCGCATTCGCAGGTAATAGGAGGTCACCTTGCTCACGTATTCCTGGTCGAAGATGTAATGGCGGTCGGCGCGGAACTTCCACAGAAGCCGGCAGTGCTCCTTCTCCACCCGGTAAAGGGCGGTTACCTCGTCCAGGAGGCGGTCGAACTTCTCCCTGAAAGCCCCCTCCCAGCCCACTGCCTCCTCGAGCAGGCGGAGAAAGGCGGAGAGCATGTCCTCCACCAGGGAGAAGGCCAGCTCTTCCTTGGACTTCCAGTACCAGTAGATGGTCCCTTTACCCAAGCCGGCCGCCTCGGAGATCTCGGTCACCGTGGTGTTGTGGAAACCCTTCTGCGAGAAGAGCTTCAGGGCGGCTTCCTTGATCTGGCCCTCGCGTTTTTCCTTTAAAGGGTTGACCCTTCTTGGCATGAGGTCACCATCCAATATCGACCGACCATCCGGTCGATATTTAAGCAAACATTGTGGGCTAAATCAAGCAGGGTAATCGAATTCGCCCACCCGCTAAGCGCTCCCCTTTAACTCCCCGATCCCTCTGGCTCTCCAAACCGGCTCCGGATGGGATTCACCCGCATTGAAGCAGAAGGGATCCCCAGGGACAACCATGATCAGGAACGCGGCGAGGAAGTCTCACCCGGCCTCGAGTGCGGCGTGTGCCGGACCTTAAGGGTCCGCGACCGACACTCAAACATGGGAGGATATTCCCAAGAGGCGACGGTTAAGGGCCGGGGAAATGAATTGCAGCGGCTATTCGAGGCGTGCAGGCTCCTACGCAAACTCTTTATGACCAAAAGACGTTGCCCCTTCCGCCGATTTTCCTGTTGTTTCCTGGAGAGGATGCTTGATTTGCTGGCCAAACATCCGTGTCTACGGCAAGGCGTTTTTCCGACAAGGGCTCCGGTTGCTTTAAGAAATCCTCGTATTACTTGAAAAACCCTGGAAAGGTTGCCCGCTCCCCGGACATAATACGCTTATCCCTGGAAAGATGCCTGCCCGTCCGTTGATTCCTTTATCTCTCATGGGATCCCGGCGCTCCCTTGGAAGCTGCTGTGTCTCGCGGAAAGGATGCCCGCTCCCAGGATGGGAGACGAAAATGAGGGGGGATACTCATCCCCCCTCCATGAAAATGACGTCCTTCCTTATCCCGCCAAAGCCTAACCTAATAAGCCTCCTCCGTCATGCGGAAAACGTTCATTCCCGCATCATCTTCGCCTTATACCCTTAGGGGTATCACATTTCAAGACCTGACCCCTTAGCCGAGGAGGTGGCGGGCGATGACCACGCGCTGGATCTGGTTGGTGCCCTCGTAGATCTGGGTGATCTTGGCGTCGCGCATCATGCGCTCCAGGGGGTACTCCACCATGTAGCCGTAACCGCCCAGCACCTGCACCGCATCCACGGTGACCTTCATGGCCACATCGCTGGCGAAGCACTTGGCCATGGCCGAGACCGCCGAGGCCTCGCGCCCCGCCCTCTCCACGAGGGCCGCCGAGTAATAGACCAGCTGCCGAGCGGCCTCGATCTGCATGGCCATGTCCGCCAGCATGAACTGTATGCCCTGCAGGCGGGCGATGGGTCCTCCGAACTGCACCCTCTCCTTGGCGTAGGCCACGGCGTGATCCAGGGCCCCCTGGGCCAGCCCCACCGCCTGGGCGCCGATGGTGGGGCGGGTGCGGTCCAGGGTCATCATGGCGATCTTGAAGCCCTCGCCCTCCTTCCCCAGCAGGTTCTCCGCGGGGACCTCCATGTCCGTGAAGATGAGCTCCGTGGTCTGTGAGCCGCGGATGCCCATCTTGTGCTCGATCTTACCCACCTCGAAGCCGGGGAAGTCCTTTTCCACGATGAACGCGGAGATGCCCTTGACCCCCGCGCTCTCGTCCGTCTTGGCGAAGATGGAATAGGTATCGGCTATCCCGCCGTTGGTGATGAAGCACTTCTGGCCGTTGATCACGTAGACATCGCCCTTGCGCACCGCCCGGGTGGTCATGGCCGCGGCGTCGGAACCCGCTCCCGGCTCGGTGAGGCCGAAGGCGCATTGTTTCTCGCCCCGGGCCAGGGGCGGGATGTACTTCTTCAACTGTTCCTCGTTCCCCGCCAGGAGGATGGGGGTGGATCCGAGTTTGTTCACCCCCAGGATGAGGCTGGTGTTCACGCACACCCGGGCCAGCTCCTCGATGGCGATGCATACCGTGAGGAGGTCGGCCCCCGCCCCGTCGTATTCCTCCGGGAAACAGAGGGCCAGAAGGTCGTTGTCCCGCAGGAGCTCGAACATGTCCCAAGGGTACTCGCCCTTGGCATCGATCTCCGCCGCCCGCGGCTCCACTTTCTCCTTGGCCAGCTGGCGGACCGTCTGCTGCAACATCTTCTGCTCTTCGGTCAGCTCGTACATCTTGCGTTCCTCCTTCCTTACCGGGACCCGTCCCGGTGCGCCACCGGCTATCGCCCGTCAAGCATCTTTATAACCTATATGGCGACCATGGGCCATCATGGACCCTCCAGGACTGTGAATCGTCTCCGGCGCCCTCGCCTCCGGAAAGACCGTTTGGCTTTCCTTCCCGCGCCTCCTTGGGGAGGCCCTCAACCCACGCGGATGACCATCCCGTCCCCCTGGCCGCCGCCGCCGCATATCCCCGCGGCCCCGTAGCCGCCCCCGCGGCGGCGCAGCTCGTAGGCCAGGGTGGTTACTATGCGCAGACCGCTCACCCCGATAGGGTGCCCGAAGGCTATGGCCCCTCCGTTGACGTTGACGTTCTCCATCTCCGCGGGGTCCAGTCCCAGGAGCTCCGTGGAGCGCCACACGACGCTGGCGAAGGCCTCGTTTATCTCCACCAGCTTCAGGTCCTTGACCTCCAGGCCGGCCTTCTTCAGGGCGCTGAGTATGCCCAGTGCCGGTTGGGGATGCAGGTCGGCGAACTCCCCGGCGCTCCACCCGTAACTGACGATCCTGCACAGGGGCTCCAGGCCCATCTCCCGGGCCTTGTCCGCGCTCATGACCACGGCGGCGCAGGCCCCGTCGTTGATCTGGGAGGCGTTGCCGGCGGTTATGGAGCCCTCCTTGTCGAAGGCCGGCTTCAGGGCGGCGAGCTTCTCCACCGTGGTGTCCGGGCGCACCCCCTCGTCGCGGTCGAAGATGAGGGGCTCTCCTTTCTTCTGGGGGATCTCCACCGGGACGATCTCCTCCGCCAGGAGCCCCTTCTCCATGGCCGCCGCCGCCCTCTGGTGGGAACGGGCCCCCACCAGGTCCATCTGCTCCCGGGTGATCCCGTACTTGCGGGCCCAGATGTCGGACCCCATGCCCATGTGCACGTTCTCGAAGGCGTCCCACAGCCCGTCATGGATCATGCCATCCACCAGGGTGCCGTTGCCCATGCGGTATCCCAGGCGGGCCTTGGGGACGAGGTAGGGGGCGTTGGTCATGGATTCCTGGCCTCCAACCACGACGATCTCCGCCTCGCCCAGCTTTATCATCTGGTCGGCCATCTCCAGGGCGGACATGGAGGAGATGCACACCTTGTTCACGTTGATGCACCATACCTCCTTGGGGATCCCGCCCTTTACCGCCGCCTGGCGGGCGGGGATCTGCCCCTGGCCCCCGGTAAGGACCTGCCCCACGATGACGCAGTCCACGGATGCCGGGTCGATGCCGCTCCTTCGCAAAGCCTCCCGGATGGCAATTCCTCCCAGTTCCTGGGCGGTGAAGTCCTTCAGAGCCCCCGCCAGCCTGCCGAAGGGGGTCCGCGCCGAGCTGACTATGACCGTCTCCTTCATCTCCTACCTCCCTGATGCCGCGACCGATGCCGCTCTCCTTAATCCCACAACCCGGCTCCAAACCGGTATCCACGCTCACTATACCTATTCTCCATCCCCCGCTTCGCCGTCGCCCTCTCCGCTACAGGCCCAGCTCGCGGGAGATGACCATCCTCTGCACCTCCGAGGTGCCCTCCCCGATCTCCAGGATCTTGGCGTCGCGGAAGAACCTGGAAACCGGGTATTCCTCCATGAAGCCGTAGCCCCCGAATATCTGCACCGCCTGGGTGGCGGCGCGCATGCACATCTCCGAGGCGAAGAGCTTGGCCATGGAGGCCTCCTTGGTGTGGGGCACGCCGGCGTCGCGCATGGCCGCCGCCTTGTAGGCCATGTTGCGGGCCAGCTCTATCTCCGTGGCCATGTCCGCCAGCTTGAAGGACACCCCTTGGAACTTGCCGATGGGCTGCCCGAACTGCACCCGCTCCTTGGCGTAGCGCAGGGCCTCCTCGAAAGCCCCCTGTGCCGTGCCCACGGCCAGGGCGGCGATGGCGATGCGCCCCCCGTCCAGGCAGTCCAGGAACTGCTTGAAGCCCTCCCCCCGCTTGCCGATGAGGTTGGACTCGGGCACCTTGCAGTCCACGAAGTTCAGCTCCCGGGTGTCCGAGGCGTGCCAGCCCATCTTCCTGTACTTGGGGGCGATGTTGTACCCGGGGGTCCCCTTGGGGATGAAGATGTTGGAGATCTCCTTCTTCCCGCTGGGGCGGATGCCGGTCACCGCGGTTATGGTCACCACCCCGCTCATCTCCGTGCCCGGATTGGTGATGAAGCACTTGGTGCCGTTGATAACCCAGTGGCCGTCCCTGAGCTCCGCGCGGGTCTTGGTGTTCCCGGCGTCCGAGCCGGCCTCCGGCTCGGTGAGCCCGAAGGCCCCCAGCATCTTGCCCTGGGCCAGGGGGACCAGCCAATCCCTCTTCTGCTCCTCCGTGCCGTAGTAGTAGAAGGGCGCCGATCCCAGGGAGATGTGCGCCTCCACGGTGATGGCGCAGGAACCGTCCACCCTGGCCAGCTCCTCCACGGCGATGGCATAGGCCAGGTAGTCCCCGCCCGCCCCGCCGTACTCCTCCGGCCAGGGGATGCCCAAAAGGCCGAGCTCCCCCATCTTGCGCACGATATCGTAGGGGAACTCGCCGGTCTCCCATAAGCGCTCAACGTGAGGGCGGATCTCCTGCTCTGCGAAGTCGCGGACCGTCTGGCGAAACAGCCGCTTTTCCTCGTCCAGCTCGAAAAGCATACTCATCACCTGCCTCTTCTCCAGCTCCCTGCCTTACCTCATCCGCAGGCCACGTCGCTTCCGGGAGCCGCCGGAAGGGCCGTCGCAGGCCACGGCTCCCGCGGAGATCCTCCGGAGGGATGGAATCCCGTGGGGATTATATAGTAAACATCAGGCTTTATCCAACGATCGGCGAAGCGGGGTTCTTCTCCCGATGCGGGTGACCGCCTGTCCATGGTCGCCTTCTCCATCCCGATGAGATCACTGTTCTTTCCCCGATTCACGGCCACACTCGCACTTCCGTGACGAATCGCCGGCGCGAGAACCGGCAGCGCCTGCCTATGCAACCATGGGTTGGCGGGAATGCGCTTTCCGCGGTCTTCGCGGCGTGCGGACCATGAGGTGACCGGTCCATACGGCACCATGTTCGACATGAAAGCGGTCACAACGTATATCCGCGCCGTAAAGTCGCGTTAGAAGGAGCCTTTCCATCCGGCAAGGCCTCCTCCAGATACGGCCCGGGCCGGAGGCGCCAAGCGCCACTCAATGATTGGGAGGATTTCCGTCCGTGTTAGGCCTCCGCCTGGAGGTAAAGCAAAGCCGTCTTTGTCCCTCACCAGGCGCGGGCGACACGGCGGGTATAAGAATCCCTCCCTCCCTCACTCCCAGCGGGCGGAGCGGCAGGCCACTCCCAAAAGGCGCGCATCCCCGGCGATTCCCACTTCCGAAGGACGGAAGTAGCCTCTCCGTACCCTCAGATAGATGCTCACTAACCTGCCCCTCTCAAGGCTGGGCAAGGCAAATAGGAAGGTGTGCCAGCCGTGGCGCTCTATCCTCGCCTCCCCAGCCTTTTTCCCGCCGACGCTTACTTCCACATCCACGGGCCGGGACCAGGGGGAAGGGTGGAAGGTGGCCAGCTCGAGAACCAGCGCCCCGGCCCCCCGGGGCGATGGCATGAGCAGCCGGGAGCGCGGGCCCGACCAGCGGAAAGGCGCTTCCTCCCCCGCGGGAAGCTCGGGAGGGTACCATCCCGGTCCCCAGTGGGCGGGGTTATCGACCCGCGCCTCCCCCTCCAGCCCCCTCCCGGACAGCCGGGCCCTGAGGTAGGCGGATTTTCGCTCCGGGAGCGGGAGCATGGGCCGGCCCGCCGCCCGGGCCCTGGCCTCCCGGCGTACGGCCTGCAGCGGGGAGAGGGCGAGAAGTATCCCGTAACGCGCCATTCCCGGTAAAAGACCGGGGATGCTCCCTGACCGGGTTCCATCCTTTACCGCCTTGAATGCCAGCGAGGCCACCAGTCCCTGCGCAGCCCTGATCTCCGTGAGGCGGAAACCCGCCCGACGCAGGAAGCGAACCCATGCCCAGAGCGGGTAGGCCCCCTCGTGGGCGCCCTTCCTCTCCTCCTCCGGAGCCTCCCGCCAGGGCACGTAAAGGGGTTCGTTGGCCGCTAGGAGCAAACCACCGGGTTTCAGCACCCTCCTCGCCTCGGCCAGAAGGGCGGGGAGGTCCGGTGAATGGTGCAAGGTGGCCGTGGCCGCCACCACATCGAAGGACCCGTCCCGGAAGGGAAGGCGGTGCATGTCGCACAGCACCCGGTGGATGCGGAGCCCTTCCTCCTCCTCGAAGAACCGGCCGCAACCCAGGCCCATGACCTCGTCCTCGAGGATGTCCACGGCCACCACCTCCGCCCCCAGACGCGCGAAGTGCGCGGAATACCAGCACCTTCCGGCGCCCAGCTCCAGCACCCGGAGGCCCCGGAAATCGAGCCCCTCGCAGATGCCGAAGGCCTCCCGGCCGTGCCGCCTCCAGATTTCCAGGTCCGTTTTGGGGAGGGGACGTCCATCCAGCATGGGCAAAGCCAGTATGGTGCGGCGGTGTTCCTTCCAATCCTCGGGAGTAGCAGGAGAACCGGGCAACAAGGCCCGGAAAGCCTCCCTCTCCCGCACCACCTCCGGCGGCGGGTCCACCAGGAAATCGGCGATGCCCTTGCTCACCTGGTAGGTCTTTCCACAGGAAGCACAGGCGATCGTGGTCTTCTCCAAGGCTTCGGCAGTCTGCTTTGAAGCCGTGAGCCCGTCTGCGCCGCAGACCAGGCACCGCATCGCCGCCAACAACCTGTCGTCCATCTCCCCGCCGCCGCGCCGCCCGACCCTCTCCGGGCTTCAGGCCGGCTCGAACCACATGAGGAGCATGGGATGGGATACCGGCTCCGTGGCGTAGGCCACCTTCACGGGCATGCCCACCTTTATGTCCTCCACCCTTCCGAAATTGCGCAGCTGGTGGGTAAAAAGGGTATCCGCGCCGTCCATCTTCACCAGGGCGAGCACGTAGGGGGTCTCCACCTTCATGAAGGCGGGGACGAAGTAGGAGACTGAGAAACTGGACAAGACCCCGGTGCCCGGAAGTTCCTTCCACCTGGTGATGCTCAGGCAGTCGGCACACAGCGGCCTGGGGATCCCCCACACCTTCCCGCACTTGGGACACTCGGTGGTGAAGAACCTCTTGTTGGCCAGCTCGATGAAGAACTTGGAATATTTTCCCAATACATGCCGATAGCTGAACTCCATCTTCCACTCTATGCGCATGATCTGGCGAAAATCCTTCCAGGGATCCCCCTCCGGGTGGTCGAACGGCATGGGGTCCTCGGCGGTAAATATCTCGAGCAGGTTGGAAATGAGCTCCGTACCCATCCTAATCCCTCCTTTCGAAGATGTTGACCACGCAGAAGGTGCCCGTACCTCCGTGGCTGTCCATCCCGCCCCGCTTGGCGTTGAGCTCCACCTGCCGCTTGGGGTGAGCCTCCTGGCGCAGCTGGCGCAGGATCTCCACTCCCTGGGCGATACCCGTGGCCCCCACCGGATGACCGAACCCTATCAGTCCTCCGGAGGTGTTCGTGGGGAGCTCGCCGCCCAGGTCGAAGACGCCCTTCTCCATGAGCTTCCCGCTCTCACCCTCCTTGCAGAAGCCTAGGTCCTCATAACTCACCAGCTCCACGCCCGAATATGCGTCGTGGACCTCGAAGCAGTCGAAGTCCTCGAGGGGATTCTTCACCCCGGCCATCTTATAGGCCTGCTCCGCGGCCATCCGCTTGCCCCGGAAGTGGGTGATGCCGGGATAGGGATGCGGGCGGTCGGCCATCCTCATGAAGTCAGTCCCGCACCCCGTGCCGGTCATCTCGATGGTGGGCTTCCTCTCCCAGGTGCGGCAGTGCTTCTTGGCCCATTCCTCGGTGGCGAAGATGAGGCACGCCGCGCCGTCGGAGAGCAGGCAGTTGTCCAGGAGCTTGTAGGGGTAGGTGATCATGCGCGAGTTCATCACGTCCTCGACGGTTATGTCCATGGGATAATGGGCCTTGGGGTTGTACATGGCGTTGCGGTGGTTCTTCACGCTGACCAGGGCGAACTGCTCCTCCTTGGTCCCGTACTTCTCCATGTGGGCCACCATCATCATGGCGTAATAGGCGATGTAGAAGCCGGCCACCTGGACCTCCCAGTCGGTGTCCGAGGCCAGGGCGATGAACTGCTGGGCCACGTCGGAGGGCACGTGCCTTCCCATGTTCTCCGCCCCGAAGACGATCATGGAGTCGCAGATCCCGGACATTATATAGGCATAGGCGTTGCGGATGGCCAGGCCTCCCGTGGCCCCTCCTCCCTCCACGCGCACGTTGGGTTTGGGGCACATGCCGATGTTGTCGTGGAAGATCGCACCGGCCTTCAACTGCTTGTCGAAGTGATCACTGAAATAGCTGGTGGTGCTGTGCTCGATGTCCTGGATGTCCACACCGGCGTCCTCGAGGGCTTCCAGGACGGCCTCGTTCACCCAGTCCCTCATGTTGCCGTCCGCCCGCTCCGCCGCGAACTTGGATATCCCTCCTCCCAGGACGAAAACCCTTCTCTTCTTGTTCAACACCTCCATATCCGTACCTCCCTCCTTCAAGATCTACCTTCGGCGAACGGAATCCGACCCACGGCGGATCCATGCGCGTATGAATGCGTGAAGATCAGGACCGGATCACCTCCCCATGTCTCTACCCTGCTTCTTGGAAACTGCCCTGTTACCGCATGTGGGGCCGGGCGAACTCGAAGTAGGCCTGTGCCGTGAGGCGCAGTTTCTCCTCGTTCTCCTCCGGAAGCTCCTTGGTCACCTTGGCCGGAACCCCCATGACCATGGAGCGAGGGGGTATCTGCATTCCCTGCGGGATGACCGCTCCCGCGGCCACCACGCTTCCGTGGCCCACCACGGCGCCGTCCAGGATCACGGCGTTCATGCCTATGACGCAGTTGTCCTCCACGGTGGCCCCATGGAGTATGGCCCCGTGCCCGCAGGTCACGTAGTTCCCCACCGTCACCGGGCCGTGCAGCACGCAGCAGTCCTGTATGCTGGTATATTCTCCCACCACGATCTCCCCGCGATCGGCGCGCAGCACGGCGTTGTACCAGATGCTGGCATGAGAACCCACCTTCACGTCCCCGATGAGCCGGGCCCCCTCGGCCAGGAAGGCGTCGGGAGAAACCCGTGGCGACTTGTCACCGTAGGGCACGAGCATCGGGTCTACCTCCCTTTCATCCGCATGAGCCCCGTCTCCGCGCGTGCCGCGGGCGGTCCGCCAGCGGCAACGCGCCATCTTCCGGCCGGAAAACGACAAGTAATTATAACATCCGCCCGACCGCCGTTTAAACGCTTGCTCCGCCGCCTCTCATCCCCTTCCCCTCTTCCGCCGTGTCTCCGTGAAACCTACGGCGTGGCTTTTTCGAGGAACGAAAGATCGCCCTTGGCAGGGAGGGATACCCGACGCGGCGACGAACCGTCACGAACCGCCATGACGACCCGTGGTCCGCCCCGGGACTCCCCCCCACGCTTGTCCTTTCCCAAAACGCGCCTCGGCCCGCTTCCGTGATGCCCCGGAGTCCCGCGAAACCCGAAGAACGAGGAAACGAAGTCCTCCCATCGGCCCGACAATGGCCGGAGAAAGAGGCAATGCCACGGAGCCCAGGAGACCAGTCCCGTCAGGAGAGCCCCGACGCCTCCGCGCCCCGGCATTTCTCAAGTGAGCCGGTTGCCTAGTCGATAACATGGAGCGGAATCGGCGGATGGACCTTGCGATGCAAACGGCGGAGATGGGACGGGCGCTCGATGGCGCCCCCTTCTGGCCACTGAAGGAGGAAGATTGACGGAGAAAAGGTATTACTGCCCCCAGTGCCTTTCCTACGGGGAAGCGGGCGCCGAGTTCTGCACCTCCTGCGGCGCCAAGCTGGTCCCTCTCATGCGCATCGTCATCATGCCCTTCGTGGAGAGCGGCCAGGAGCCCGAGGACCTCGGGGAATACGGAGAGCTGGTCTCAAGGGACGGCGAGCTCTCCCCGGCCATGGCCATAGGGTGCCAGCTCTACATGCAGAGTGACCTGGAGAGATCGCGGCTCATGGCCAGCCAGAAGGAGTTCTACTTCCGGGAGGCGGAACGCATGCTCCCTCGGCTGGTGAAGAGCTACCTGGAACCCATGGTCTTCTACGAAGTTCCGGATCCGGACGAGGTGGAGCGGATAGCCGATGAGGCGGCGGACGTGCCCACCGAGCTCTTCGTCATCATCCAGAACCGCTACGACCCGGAATACCTCTTCCTGCCGGAGATAGATTACTTCTTCTTCCGCTACCCCCGCCTGCACACTTCGGGCACCGGTCCGGACAGCGGGTTCGGCTTCGTGCGCCTGAGCGCCTTCCTGCTGGACAACCGCGAGAACCGCATCGTCAGCAGGGGTTCGGGGTCGGGATTGGAGCTCTACCGGCCTCCGGAGGCGGTGCTCGACGAGAACTTCAACGTGTCCCTCGAGGAGCAGATGGAGGTCATGCGGCTGGCCGCCTCACGGGCGGTGGAATCCCTGCTGCAGACCATGAAGATGATAAAGTGAACGTCACTCCTCAACCCCGCCGTACACGTATGCGTTCAGCGGGCCCGGCAACGATTAAACCCCGCGGGCGGCCCACGAGCTTCGGCCCCCGATGCATAGTGGGTGCATAGGAAGCGGCTTAGAAGACCCGCGTCTTTATGCGACCACCCCGAGCCTCAGCCCACCTTGCGGATGGGCGCATACTGCAGGAGGAGGAGCTTTTCCCCCACTCCCCGGAAATGGACGGTTATCTCCGGACCGCTCCTCCCTCGGGACACCCCCATGACCGTGCCCTCGCCCCACACCTCGTGCACCACCCGGTCCCCCACCCGGTAGGAGGCGGCCAGGGATTCCAGGCGTCGCTCCTCCGCGTTCTCCAGAGCCTTCCCCCTCTCCCACTGGAAGGTGGAAAGCACTTCTAGGCAGCGGGTCGGGATGTCCCTAATAAAGCGGGATTCGGGAAGGAAGCGCAGGTCCCCGTATTGGGAGCGGGTGGCTGCCCCAGTGAGATAGAGGAGGTCTTTGGCCCTGGTGACCCCCACATAGAAGAGCCGCCTCTCCTCTTCCATGCTCGCCTCGCTATCCATGCAGCGCAGGTGGGGGAAGACGCCGTCCTCCATGCCCACGATGAAGACCACGGGGAATTCCAGCCCCTTGGCGTTGTGCAGGGTCATCAGGGTGACCGCTCCCTCCTCCTCGTCGTAGAGGTCTATCTCCGCCACCAGGGAGGTGCGCTCCAGGAAGGCCTCCAGGCCCTCCCCGGGGTGGACGGCGTGGAAATCCGTGGCCGCGTTTAACAACTCTTCCAGGTTCTCGAGCCTTCCTTCCGCCTCGAAAGTGCCCTCGCGGCGCAGGGCCTCCAGGTACCCGGTGCGCTCCAGCACCAGGCGCATGAAGTCGGGGAGGGGGGTCTCCGCCGACCTGCCGCGCAGCTCCTCCACCAGCTCCGCGAACTCGCCCAGCTTGCGCCGCGCGGCCTGTCCCAGCGCGGGCACCTCATCCGCCCGGCGTATCGCCTCCCACAGGGATATGCCCTCCTTTCTGGCAAAACCTTCCAGATGAGCGAGGGTGGTCTCGCCGATGCCCCGGCGGGGCTCGTTGATGATGCGGCGCAGGTTGACGGCGTCGTCGGGGTTGAGGATGAACTTCAGGTAGGCCAGGACGTCCTTGACCTCTTTGCGCTCGTAGAACTTGAAGCCGCCCACGATCTTGTAAGGTATGCCGGCGCGCAGGAAGACCTCCTCGAAAGGGCGTGACTGGGCGTTGGTGCGGTAGAAGACGGCTATGTCCCGGTGGCGGTAACCTCTCTCCTCCACCAGGCGGTCCACCTCCGCGGCCACGAAGGCCGCCTCCTCCGAGCCTGAGGGGGCGAAGAGATAGCGGATGGGCTCCCCCTCCTCGCGTTCCGTCCACAGGCGCTTCTCCCGGCGGCCGGCGATGCGCGAGACGACGTGGTTGGCAGCCTCCAGGATGACCCGCGTGGAGCGGTAGTTGCGCTCCAGTCGCACCACCCTGGCCTCGGGGAAATCCCGCTCGAACTCCAGGATGTTGCGCAGGTCGGCCCCCCTCCAGGAATAGATGCCCTGGTCGTCGTCGCCCACCACGCAAAGGTTGCGGTGGGATGCGGAGAGCAGGCGCACCAGGCGGTACTGAGCCGGGTTGGTGTCCTGGTACTCGTCCACGTTGATGTACGTGAACCGCCTCTGGTAATGCTCGAGGACGGCGGGGAAGAGCTCGAAGAGGGCGATGGTGTTGAGCAAAAGGTCGTCGAAGTCCATGGCGTTGTTGCGGCGCAGTTCCTCCTGGTAGGCGAGGTAGACGACACTGGCCACCTGGGTGAGGTCGTCATGGACGCGGCTCCGGAAACCCTCGGGGTCCAGCATGTCGATCTTGGCCTTCTCGATCACCGCCCGCACCACGCGTGGCGGGAATCGCTTCACGTCCAGGTCCTGCTCCCTCATCACCCTGCCCACCAGGCGCAGCTGGTCCTCGTCGTCGTAGATGACGAAGTTCTTCCTGAACCCCAGCCTCTCCGCCTCGCGGCGCAGGATGCGGGCGCAAGCGGCGTGGAAGGTGGATATCCATATGGAGGAGGCCTTCTGACCCACCAGGTGATGTATCCTCCCCCGCATCTCCTCCGCGGCCTTGTTGGTGAAGGTGATGGCCAGGATGTTCTCCGGGGCCGCCCGGCCCGAGGCCACCAGGAGGGCCACCCGGTAGGTGAGCACGCGGGTCTTCCCGCTTCCCGCCCCGGCCAGGATGAGCAGGGGCCCGTCAAAGTGGAGCGCGGCCTCCCGCTGCTCCGGGTTCAGCTCCTTCAGGATGTCCGTTTCCTTCTTGTCTGTCATGGCCTTATGACTCCTCTCCGGTTTTCTAAAGACTATATTACCGGCGGGGGACAGATGTCGCCGCGGTACTGCCGGAAAGGAACGGAGACCACCCCGAGCTTTACCTTCTCCCCTTCTGCCTCCGTGCCCAATCCCCCGCCGGAAGCCCTCGATCTCGAGGTCCTTCGTCCCATCCCTCCTGCAAAATACCTCCGGCAGACGCCGGAAGGCCTTCCCACCCGGTGTCCACCGATGCTGCACGGCCATAAACCTCCGCCGGGAACAAGCACAAACGTCCCGGGTGAGGACCCCGCATGCCCGGCTTTCTTCGGGGCTAACGGGAACGCCCCTCAAAGAGGAGGAAACGTCTTCCCCGCCTCCTGACACCGAACCCGCAGGGTTTAAACCCGCCGCGGCGGGGTATTAGTTAAACGGTCACAGGACCGGTCTCACGCGGGGCGGGACAGGGAGGGGTCCCTCCCGCAGGGCTCGCCGGAGGACACCATCCCTGCCACCCGCACCTGATTTTCCTGTCCGGCGAACCGGACCTCGGAGGGGCGCGACGCCGAGCCGCCCTCACCCTTGGGATGAGAGAGGAGGAATGAGCCTTGGATTTCGGGTTCGACGAATCGCAGCGCATGTTCCGGGAAAACCTCCGGGATTTCCTGGAAGGGGAGATAGCCCCCCTGGTGGACGCCCAGGAGAAGAAAGGACCCATGGACCGGGAGGAGGCCCTGGACCTGCTCAGGCGGTTCCGCAAGGTAGGCGTGGGTTTTGACCTGGACAGCCTGCGGGAGCTGGGGTCCGACCCCGTCTGCGTGGGCATACTCGCCGAGGAGATGTTCCGGGTGTGGCCCAGCGCCGCGGGCCTGGTGGGCCTGACCTTCCCCGCAGCCCTGGTGTATCTGGGCCCGGAGGACATGCGGCGCAGGTGGCTTCCCAGGCTGGAGCGCAACGAGGTCATCGGCTGCTACGCCATCACCGAGCCCAAGGCGGGCTCCGACAACCGGGCCATGCGCACCACCGCGGTACTGGACGGGGACTATTACGTGGTCAACGGGACCAAGACCTGGATAAGCAACGCCCCGGTGGCCGACATCTGCCTGCTGGTGGCCAACGACGACAAGGGCAACCGCATCTTCCTCCTGGTGGAGAAGGAGGTCTCCCCCTTCCAGACCGGGACCCTGCACAAGCTGGGCTGGAGAGCGGCACCCACCGGCGAGATATACTTCGACAACTGCCGGGTGCCGAGGGAGAACAACGTCCTGGACATGGTCCAGAGGACGCTCTCCGATCCGGAGCGGCTGCGGGAGCTGGGCGTGGAGCTCGACCCCTCGCGTCTCCAGTCTTCGGGGTTCATGGGCGTGCTCTCCCGGATGAGCCCGGAGAACGTCATCTTCGCCTTCCTGCGCAGCGGCATGGCTCTGGCCGCGGCGGGCATCTCCCAGGCCGCCCTGGACGCCTCCATAAAATTCGCCCGGGAACGGGTGCAGTTCGGGAAGCCCATTGGGAGGTTCCAGCTGGTGCAGGAGATGCTCTACAACATGACCGCCCTCACCGAGACCTCCCGCCTGCTGGGCTACAAGGCCCTGTGGGCGGTGACCCGGGGCGACCCCCAGGCGCGCATGCTCTCCTCGCTGGCCAAGGGTTACGCCTGCGACGCCGCGGTGAAGGTCACCTACGACGCCATACAGATACACGGCGGGATGGGCCTGTCTGACGAATACCCTCTGGAGAGGTACTTCCGGGACGCCCGCATGCTCACCATCCCGGACGGGACGGCGGAGATCCAGAAACTCATCGTGGGGAGGGAGCTCCTGGGGCCGGGGTTCTCGGCCTACGCCTGAGGCTCGGCCTGCGCCTGAGATAATCTCCGGACCAGCCGGGACCCCATCACCCTTCGCCGTGCGGGATATTCACAAACCAGACGCCCGTCGGGGGAAAAGGGCTCCCGGGTAAAGCTTCTCGGCTTAAGCCCGAGGGAAGGGATCGCAGGGGAACCCAACCGACACTCGCCCCGGGGGGAAGGATACGGCCTCCCGCCCCGGCTCCGCGGCTCATTCCCACTCGATGGTCGCCGGAGGCTTGGAGGAGATGTCCAGGACCACGCGGTTCACGCCGCGTACCTCGTTGATAACCCGGTTGGATATTCTTTCCAACACATCATAGGGGAGGCGGGCCCAGTCCGCGGTCATGGCGTCCTCGCTGGTCACCGCCCGCACCACGATGGGGTAGGCGTAGGTCCGCTCGTCCCCCATGACCCCCACCGTCTTTATGTCCGGAAGGATGGCGAAGGACTGCCAAAGCTGGCGGTAGAGGCCGGCGCGCTTCACCTCCTCCACCACGATGGCGTCCGCCTCGCGCAGGATCTCCAGCTTCTCCGCGGTGACCTCGCCGATGATGCGGATAGCCAGCCCCGGCCCGGGAAAGGGTTGCCTCCAGACGATCTCCTCCGGGAGCCCCAGCTCCTCCCCCACGGCCCGGACCTCGTCCTTGAAGAGGTTGCGCAGGGGCTCCACAAGGGTGAAGTCCATGTCCTCGGGCAATCCGCCCACGTTGTGGTGGGACTTGATGCGCGCCGCGTCCCGGGTCCCGCTCTCGATGATGTCCGGATAGAGCGTCCCTTGCACCAGGTAGTGGGTGTCCTTGAGTTCCCGGGCCACCTCCTCGAAGACACGGATGAACTCCTCCCCGATGGCCTTGCGTTTCGCCTCGGGGTCGGTGACCCCCTTGAGGCGGGCCAAGAAGCGGTCCTGGGCCTTCACGTGGATGAGGTTCATGTGGAAGTGGCGGCGGAAGGTGTCCTCCACCTGTTCCGCCTCGCCCTTGCGCAGGAGGCCGTGGTCCACGAAGACGCAGGTCAGCTGGTCCCCCACCGCCTTGTGCACCAGGACGGCGGCGGTCGCGGAGTCCACTCCCCCGGAAAGGCCGCAGATGATCTTGTTCTCCCCCACCGTCTCCCGGACCTCCTCCACCGCCTGCTCGATGATGGAGACCATGGTCCAGGAAGGGAGGAGGTCCGCCGCACTGTAGAGGAAGTTCTTGAGCACCTCCATGCCCAGGGGGGTATGGACGACCTCGGGGTGGAATTGCACCCCGTACATCTTCCGCTGCACGTCCTCCATGGCCGCCACCGGTGAGGCGGCGGTGCGGGCGGTGACCCGGAAGCCGGGAGGAGCCTCCACCACGCTGTCCCCGTGGCTCATCCAGACCGTCTGTTTGAGGGGCAGCTCCTCGAAGAGCACGCTCCCTCCGACGACCTCCAGGTCCGTCTTCCCATATTCCCGGACGCCGGTCGCCTCCACCCTCCCGCCCATCTCCCGGGCGATGAGCTGGTGTCCGTAGCATATACCCAATATCGGGAGGCCCAGCCGAAAGATGTCCGGATGCGGCCTGGGAGCCCCTTCCTGGTAAACACTGGAAGGCCCTCCGGAGAAGATGAGCGCCTTGGCTCCCCGGCGGAGTATCTCGTCGGGAGGGATGTCGTAAGGCACGATCTCCGAATAGACCTTGCACTCCCGCACCCGGCGGGTGATGAGCTGCGCGTACTGGGCGCCGAAGTCCACCACCAGCACGCAGTCCTCAGGACGAGACTTCAACGTCCTCTCCCTTCCTCCCTGTGTACACCGACGGGCTCCCTCCCCCCTCGGAAGCGAGGCGCCTGCTCCTCGAAACGAAAACCGAAAAGCGGCGTCGCGTAAAACCGTGCCGCGGGAAGTGCCTTTCTCATTTGATCATGCCCACGCCCTGTTCGTACTGCAGGGCCTTGCCCTCGGTGCGCACGGCGGGGGCTACCATCACCTCGGCGCGCTGGAAGTCCTTGATGCTCTCGTAACCGCAGGTGGCCATGGACATGCGCAGGGCTCCGAAGAGGTTTACCGTGCCGTCGTTCTCGTGGGCCGGTCCTACCAGTATCTCCTTAAGCGTCCAGCGCTGTTCCGTCTTCACCCGCGTGCCGCGCGGGAGCTCGGGATGGAAGGTGGCCATTCCCCAGTGGTAGCCGAGACCGGGCGCCTCCTTGGCGGAGGCGATGGGAGAGCCGAGCATCACTGCGTCCGCGCCGCAGGCGATGGCCTTGGCGATGTCCCCACCGGTGCGCATCCCCCCATCGGCGATGACGTTCACGTAGTTCCCGGTCTCGGTGAGATGCCTCACGCGGGCCGCGGCGGCATCGGCCAGGGCCGTGGCCTGGGGCACCCCGACGCCCAGGACGCCCCGCGTGGTGCACGCGGCGCCCGGCCCCACTCCCACCAGCACCCCCACCGCGCCGGTGCGCATGAGATGCAGGGCCGTGGAGTAGGATGCGCAACCGCCCACGATGGCCGGGATGGGGAGTTCGGCGATGAACTTCTTGAGGTTGAGGGGCTCGGTCCGGGTAGAAACGTGTTCCGCGCTGATGACCGTCCCCTGTATGACCAGGATGTCCAAGCCAGCTTCCAGGGCTATCTTGTAATATTTTTCCACCCGCTGGGGGGTCAGTGAGGCCGCCGCCACCACGCCCCCCTCCTTGATCTCACGGATGCGGCGGTAGATGAGCTCCTCCTTGATGGGCTCCCGGTAGAGCCTCTGCATCCCCGCCGTGGCCTCCTCCTTGGAAAAGGACGCTATCTCCTCGAAGACCGGTCGGGGGTCCTCGTACCTGGTCTGGAGGCCTTCAAGGTTGAGAACGGCAAGCCCTCCCAGTTTTCCCACGGCGATGGCCATGGGGACGTCCACCACCGCGTCCATGGCCGCAGCCAGGAAAGGCAGCTGGAACTTGAAACCTGCCAGCTCCCAGCTTATGTCCACGTCGTCGGCGTCCCGGGTCCGCCGCGACGGCACGATGGAAATCT